>JBPCTG010000069.1:0-27401 GCA_051006395.1 Candidatus Limnocylindrus sp. | reverse complement strand
CTGGCGTTGAGGTTCGCCCCCATGCGATGGGCGAGACAACCGCGACCGCTGCCGAGGCCGCCGCGGCGCTCGGTGTCGAAGTCGGCCAGATCGTGAAGAGTTTGATCTTCGCCACGGCCGAGGAGCCTCCGCGCGGCGTCCTCTGCCTCCTCTCGGGAGCTGACCGCGCCGATCTCACCGCGCTCGCGGCCGCCGCAGAGGTTTCCTCGGTGCGTCGTGCCAGCGCCGACGAGGCGCGCGCCTTCACGGGGTTCGTCATCGGCGGAATCCCGCCATTCGGTCACGCCACTCGTCTCATCGCGGTCGCCGACACGGGGCTCCACGCCTGGGAGCAGCTCTGGGCGGCGAGCGGCACGCACCTCGATGTCTTCCCGATCTCGCCGGCAGAACTGCTCCGGGCCTCTGGTGCGCGGGAGGTGCAGGTTGCGGAGCGACGTGACCCTGTCACGCGCAATGGAGCGACGGGGGCGTGAGCGACGAACGCTTGGGTGACGGGGGTGGGGGCAACGGCACTGCACCGTTTCGCGTCTCGCGCGCAGCGGCGCGGCGCTACCTCGCCGAACGACACTTCTTGCGACCGCCGCGCTCGCTCCCTTCCGGCAAAGGATCTGTGCTCGCCCTTGTCGCGCGCCTCGGATCGCTTCAGTTCGATCCGGTCGACCTTGCGGGGAGGAATCACGAGATCGTGTGCGGCTCGCGTATCCGAGACTTCGAGCCGCGGTGGCTCGACGAGCTCCTCTACGACAACAACCCGGCCCGACGCCAGTTGGTCGAGCAATACAACAAGGCGCTCAACATCGTGCCAATGAGCGAGCTCCCCTACTACCGTCGTACCGCAGATCGCGCGCGCGAGCGGTACTGGAGCGACGGCACGTATCGGCGCCTGAAGCGTTATGTCGACGAGGTGCTGCAACGCATCGAGCGCGAAGGTCCGCTCAGCGCCGCCGACTTCGGCCCGTCGAGAAAGGTCGCCTGGTGGTGGGGCCCAACGCCGGGCTACCGCGCGGCGCTCGAGATGCTCAGTTACGCCGGGATCCTCTTCTTGGCGCGGCGCGAAGGATCACGGCGCTGGTTCGACCTTGCGGAGCGACTGATCCCACCGGCGATCTACGCCAAGCGCGTTACCGACGACGAGCAGCAGGCGCATCGGCTCCTCAGCCGCTATCGCGCCCACGGACTCCTGGCGTTCAATGCAAGCAGCGAGATCTGGTTGAGCGGGCCGCACCGCGAGCGCCTGGCCCTCACAAAGCGCCTCGTCGCCGAGGGGCAATTGGCCGAGGTAGCGATCGAGGGGATCGACGCGCCGCACCACCTCCCCGCCGCCGAACTCTTCGCCCTCGACGCCGCCGCGGTTGCAACGTCGGGGAGCCGCCCTGTCGCCGCGGATCCAAACGCGGTGGCAATCATCGCCCCGCTCGATCCGATCGTCTGGGACCGCAAGGGGCTGCGCAGCCTCTACGAATTTGACTACAAGTGGGAGATCTACACGCCGCCTGCAAAGCGACGCTACGGACCATATGCGATGCCGATCCACGCCGGCGACCGCTTCGTCGGGCGCCTTCAACTACGTCGCGATGCGTCACGACTCCTTGTTGACGGACTTTGGTGGGAGCGTGGCGTTCGCCCCGCGCATCACCTGGACGGCCTGGCTTCGGCACTCGACGCGCAAGGGCGAATGATCGGTGCGGAGCGGATAGAGGTGGCTGATTGGCTGCTTACCAGCGCTGGGTCGAAGCGGTTGCTCCGCGCGGCACGAGCGCTTCGCTAACGCGCGGCTAGACGCCGAGGTACGCCTCTTTCACCTTCGGATTGCTGGCGAGCTTCGCCGCATCATCCCCAAGGGTGATCTCGCCAATCTGCAGGATGTAGCCACGCTTCGCAATCCCGAGCGCCATCATCGCGTTCTGCTCGACCAAAAGGACCGCAGTGCCACGCTGATTGATCTCCTTCACAATGGAAAAGATCTGCTCTACCAAGATCGGCGCAAGCCCCATCGACGGCTCGTCGAGCAGCAAGATCTTCGGTTGCCCCATGAGCGCGCGACCGATCGCGAGCATCTGCTGCTCACCACCAGACATCGTTCCCGCCGCCTGAAATTCGCGCTCCTTCAGTCGGGGGAAGAGTTCAAACACCTTCTGGAAATCCCTCTCGACATCTGCGCCGCGGCGCAGGAATGCGCCCATCTCAAGGTTCTCGCGCACCGACATGCGTGCGAAGACGCGTCGCCCCTCAGGGGCGTGACCGATGCCGAGGGCAACGATCTGGTGCGGTGGAAGCGATTCGATCGACTGGCCGTTCAGGGTGATGCTTCCGGAACGTGCGCGCTCGAGTCCAGAGATCGTGCGCAGCGTCGTTGTCTTGCCGGCGCCGTTGGAGCCGATCAGGGTGACGATCTCGCCCTCTTCGACCTTGAGCGAGACGCCGCGCAGGGCATGGACCGCACCGTAGTAGGTGTTGACGTCCTTCAGCTCTAGTAGGGCCATCGTGCGCTCCTCTCAGTGTCCAGCTGCGCCGCGGCCGAGGTAGGCCTCGATCACCTTCGGGTTGGCGCGAATCTCGGCGGGGAGCCCTTCGGCGATCTTCTCGCCGTGGTCGAGCACCGTGATGCGATCGGAGATATCCATGACGACGCGCATGTCGTGCTCGATCAGAAGGATGGTGACGCCACGCTCGTCGCGGATGCGGCGAATAAGCGCCGTCATCTCTGCCGTCTCCTTCGGGTTCATGCCCGCGGCAGGCTCATCGAGAAGGAGCAGCTTCGGCCGCCCAGCGAGCGCACGAGCGATCTCGAGCAAGCGCTGGCTGCCGTAGGGGAGCGACTTGGCGAGCTCGTTCTCGAGACCGCCAAGTCCCACGAAGCGCAGCAACTCGCGCGCCTCGCGCTCCGCTGCCGCCTCCTCTTCGCGTACGGCGCGCCCCTGGAAGATCGCGCCGCCGAAGCCCGCGCGCAGGTGCACGTGCATGCCGACGAGGATGTTCTCAAGAACGGTGAGGCTTTTGTAGAGGCGAATGTTCTGGAAGGTGCGCGCGAGGCCAGCCTCGACCATGTCGTTCGGGCGCGCGGGTCGATAGATACCGATGCTGCGCACGATGCGCGCGTACCAGGCGGGTCGAATGATGTTGAGGAGCAGCCCTGCGATGAAGGCGAGCATTGCCCCCACCACCGCGGCGACGCCTGGATAGAAGCCAGCGTCACCACCAACGATGATCAGGAACCAGAGAGCGATCAGGGCGAACGGGGCGATCATTGCGACCAGCACCGACGACTCGCGCCCTTCACCGCGTGGCGGCGAGACGAGCACCTTGCCATCAAGCTCAATCTGCCCCTCGGTTGGAGCGTAGATCCCAGCGATCACGTTGAAGAAGGTGGTCTTCCCGGCGCCGTTCGGCCCAATGATCGCGGCGATCATCCCCTTCGGGATCTCAAAGTCGACGGAGTTCACCGCAATGAGCCCACCAAAGCGTCGGGTGACCCCGCGTGCCTTCAGCATGATCGGGGCGCCGGCAAAGCCCTTTACGAGCGCGCTCACTTGGAGTTCCCCGTCGCGTCGGTGAAGGTGCGGTGGCGCCGTCGCGCAGGGAAGATCCCCTGCGGCCGGCGGAGCATCATGATCACGAGCGCTGCGCCGTAGAGCACGTACTGGAACTGCAGGAAGTCGATGTCCTTGAGCAGCGGGATCGACAACTGCGTGAACAAGATGTTCAGCTGCTTCAAGAAGATGCTCTGAATCAGGTAGATGACGAATGCGCCGATCCCCACCCCGACAACATTCCCCATGCCTCCAAGCACAACAGCGGAAAGGGTGCTCACGGAGACGACAAAACCAAACATGTCGGGGGCCACGATGGTGAGCTTCGCCGCGTTGAATACACCGATAAACCCGGCGATTGCGGCGCCGACGGCGAACGCCTGCAGCTTCGAGATCGTGGTGTTGATTCCAGACGACTCGGCGGCGAGTTCGTCTTCGCGAATCGCCTCCCAGGCACGGCCAATCTTGGAGTCCTCAAGGCGATAGACCACGATCACGACGATCGCGAGCATTGAGAGCACGAGAAGGTAGAAGGGCCACGGGTTGGTGAGATCAAAGATGTAGAGGCCCGGAATGTTCGGCTTGTCGATGCCGCCGATGCCGATTGTGCCCGCGGTGAACTTGTCGGCGTTGAGCAGCGTGATCGGCACGATTTCACCGAAGCCGAGGGTGACGATGGCGAGGTAGTCGCCGCGAAGTCGCAGCGTCGGGGCGCCGAGGAGCACGCCGAAGATCGCGCCGATGATGGCGCCAATGATCAGCACTGGCCAGAACGGCAGGTGGATGTTGAGGAACGGTGAGGCCACGAGTGCGTAGGTGTAGCCGCCGAGCGCGAAGAAAGCGGCGTAGCCGAGGTCGAGGAGGCCGGCAAACCCGATCACCACGTTGAGGCCGATCGCGAGGATCGAGTAGATCACTGCGATCGTGAACGCGTTCGTCCAGGCGTTGATCGACTGCAGCGCGCCGAACGGCGGTACACGGCTGAGGATCGGCAGCAGAATTCCCAGGGCGACGATCGCGAAGAGGATCCCCTGGCTGCGGTGCGACGCGAAGTGGACGCTGAGACGCGCGGCGAAGCGCGCGAGCGGCGCGGGGAGGCGCGAGGTAAGGCGGCTCACGCGCGGTCTCCGGTGCTTGACCCCAGAAGGCCAGTGGGTCGGAAGACGAGGAAGATCACCAGGAGGGAGAAGACGACGGCGCCTCCCCAGCGTGAGAAGCCGAGGACCACGGCGCCGACCTCGACGAAGGCGATGAGGAAGCCGCCGAGGGCCGCACCCGCTGTATTGCCGATGCCGCCGAGCACTGCGGCGGTGAACGCCTTCAGGCCAGAGGCGAAGCCGATCGTGAAGTTCGTGTTCCCGTAATAGAGGCCATGGATCACCCCCGCCGCGCCGGCAAGCCCCGAGCCAATCAGGAAGGTGATCATGATCGTTCGGTTGATGTCGACCCCCATGAGCGATGAGGCGTCGCGATCCATTGCGGTGGTGCGCATCGCGCGGCCGGTACGCGTGCGCGAGATGAAAAGCTGCAGAACGAACATCAGCACCGTTGCAATGGCGATCACGAAGAGGTTGAGGAGCGGCACGCGGGTCTCGCCAACCATGAATGCCCAGGTAACGGGGAAGATCTGCGGCACGTTGTAGGTGAGCGGGCCGACGAAGTATTGCACCGCGTTCTGAAGGATGAAGCTGACGCCGATCGCCGTGATAAGCGGGGCGAGCTTCGGCGCCTTGCGCAGCGGTCGATATGCGAATCGCTCAATGAGCGCTCCGATCACCGCCATTACGGCAATCGTAAGTACGAACACAAGCACAAGTCCGGTTACCAGCGACGGAATATCCTCGATGCCGTTCTTCTCCTTCAAGAGGGTGCCGCTCACGAACATCGAGACGAAGGTCCCGACCATGAACACATCGCCGTGGGCGAAGTTGATCAGCTCGATGATCCCGTAGACCATCGTGTAGCCGAGGGCGATGAGCGCGTAGACGGCGCCGAGGGTAAGGGCGTTCAAGAACTGCGTGAGCCCCAACCAGGCGAGCATCACCGCCAGGAATGCGACGACGACGAGCGGCAGGAGGAGTCGGCTAGGAGTCCGCTCTGTTCGAACGCTCACCACGCCAGCCTTCTCGGCCATCTCGCCCTCCTTGATCGCCCGCAAGGAACCCCTACGGTGCGTCGGCTGATTGTGCGGGATCGGGGGGTTAAGGGCAAGACGCCGTCACCCAGCCACAAATTTGAATTGAAGAGGCCCCCGCCACCCTTGCGGGCGACGGGGGCCTCCCCCTACTGCCGAAGCAGCCTCCGTGGGGTCACCCCCACAGCGGCTTACTGCTGCGCGTAGTCGATCTGCGAATCGAAGACCCAGTCACCATTCTCCACCTTGTAGAGGGAGATGATCTTTTGGGTCGTGTCGCCGTTCTCGTCGAACCCGAGGTCGCCGAGGACGGTGCTGTACGTCACGCCAGCCTTGACAGCGGCGTCGCGGACAGCCTCGCGGGTCACGGCGCCGGCCTTGGCCGCCACCTTGATCGCCTCGATGATGACCTGAGCGCACGCATAGCCCGAGGCCGAGTATGCACCCGGATCCTCGTTGTAGGCGGCCTTGTACTTGGCAGCGAAATCTGCAGCGGCAGGAATGTCGTGGATCGCAGCGACCGAGCTGAAGCTGTTCGCAGCAGCGTCGCCCGCAATGGCGATATACGAACCCTCACCGGTGCCGTCCTGAATGCCGTCGCCGCCGTAAAGCGGAACGTTCAAGCCGGCCTGGATCATGGCCTTGCGGAAGAGACCGGCGCCGCTCGAGGTGACGCCACCATAGAAGACCGAGTCCGGCTTCGCGGCCGCCGCCTTGGCGACGATCGCGGTGAAGTCGGTGGTCTTCGGGTCAGCGGCATCGCGACCGAGAACGGTTCCGCCGAGCTCGGCAAACTTCGCGGCGAATGCGTCCGCGATGCCCTTGCCGTACACCTCGGTGTCGTCGACGACGTAGACAGCCTTCTTGCCCTGAGCGAAGGCGTACGCCGCCACCGCAGGACCCTGGATGTCGTCGGTCGTCGCAACGCGGATGTAGTTCACTGGGCGGCCGCCGCGAAGCGTCGCGCCAGCCTCACCCTTGGTGAGATCCGGGTTGGTGTTCGACGGGGAGCACTGGAGCAGACCAGCCTCGGACGAGACCGGAATCTGCGCCTTTGCAGAACCCGAGTTGAAAGGCCCAACGACGGCGACAACGGTCTCGTCACCGACGAAGGTCGTCATGTCGGCCGCGGCCTGTGCCGGGTTGTGCGCGCCGTTGACGGCGTGATCGAGCACCTTCACCACGAGGGTGTAGCCATCGACCTTCGCGTCCTTAACGGCAAGCTCAGCACCGTTCTGGGCCGGACCGGCCGAGGCGAGGGCGGAGCCCGAAAGCGGGAGGCTGATCCCGATGGTCAGCGTCTTCCCAGAACCGCTGCCGCCGCAGGCGGCCGCGAGCAGCGCAACGGCTGCGAGGGCAACGAAGCCCTTCTTGTTAAAGACCTTCATGAGGTCCTCCTCTATAAACTTCCCCCAGCGCTTGAAACGGCGCGGGCTCGTGGCTGATTCGGGCATTACGTTCACCAGATGCTCCGCAACTGCGGATCGCCTGGAGCGGCTGCGCCCTATGCAGTCGAGGCGATGATCATGACCGAGCCGTGCAGGGCGCGCAACCTTTCGCCACCCTCTGCCCCCCGCTGTTGTGGCCTCGCCACGCACAAGTCACAGGATTATTTAGAAAACGCAATCGAACGAGCGCGCGATGTTAGCCGTGAATGCATAACGCGCGCTACGCGCGGAGGCTGCCGATCAAGAGGCATCCCCTGGCCGGTACCGCCACTCGGGTCGCGCCTCCACCGAGTCGCGCGCTGCTCAATGGTTGTAGCGAACAGCCGTCACATTCTGCGGGGTCCGCATCGCCAGCGCGTGGGGCGGCGTGCATCGGCGACGGCACGTGGGTTGCAACGGCACCACGCGACGCTTCGATTGTGCCGCTCCATGGGCCGACCACGGCGACGACGTGCAGAGCACCTGCGTCAAGAAGGTTGTGGACACCCGGCGTATCGGGGAGGCGCGGCAGACGCTGCGCGACCGCACCGAGGTCTGTAGCCTGCACCGCCTCAACGCGATGGAGTGGACGATCTGCAGAGTCGCGACCCCAGTCTGCAACGCGATAGGTACGGTCGGTAGGTTGCTGGATCTCCCAAACCAGCAAGCTGGGCATTAAGGCATGGAGTAGGCCTGGTGGCACATCGATGACGTCACCGGGCTGCACCGACACGCGCGCAAGGAGTGGCTCGATCGCCTCGTCGCCGCGCAGTGCAGCGGCGAGTCGGTGAGGGTCCACAGCGGGATCGCGACCGAGAAGAATCGTGGCGTTGGGGGCCGCCTCTAAGATCACCCACGCCTCGTGCTTTCCGCTCTCGCCTGCGCCGTGCAGCTCGCGCGCGAGCGCATCGTTGGGATGCACCTGCACCGAGAGTCGCTCGCGCACGTCGAGGAGCTTTACAAGTGCGTGCGTCGTAGATCCTTCAGCGGCGCCGAACCACGCTTCGCCGATCGGCCCAGTCGTTGCGCCACTGGTCACCGCGTCGCCGAGGAGCGCCCGCAGTCGCTCGCCACCCCACACCCGCGAGACGAGGTGTGGTTGAATCCGTTGCGTGTAGCTCATCGCACCATTGTGCGGGGCGGGGCAGCGAAACGCTACGGGGGCAACGCAGCGTGCGTGGCTACGGGCGCCGAACCACCTTCTGCCGTGAGGTGCCGCCACGCACGATTACTAGGTGACTCTTCGGTACCCCCCAGTGCGCGGCGAGGAGGGCAAGGAGGGCGGTGTTTGCGGCCCCCTCTACTGGTCGTGCCCGAAGATGCACGATCAGCGACCCATCGGCGAGTGCTTCAATACGCTCACCTGCTCGGCTTCCGGCCTTCACCACAACGCGCACATCGGGCACGAGCGGCTCCCCTACCCCAACGTCGAGACTGCGCTCGTCAGGCGACGACGGCAGCGATCGCCTTCGCCACGACTGGAGTGTTCGTTGAGGTGAGCCCGGCGACGTTGAGTCGCCCAAGGGCAACGACATACACCGCGTGATCATCACGAAGGCGTGCAATCTGTGCATCGTCGAGGTTAAGTAGGGCAAACATGCCGCGACCGTTCGCGAGGTGCGACCAATCTCCGGCACCCGCGGCGGCGAGCGCGGCAACTAGTGCGGCGCGGTTGTCGGCGATCCGTTTGCGCATGGCCGATACCTCGAGCTCCCATTCTGCGCGCAGCTTCGGGTCGCTCAGGATTTCAACGATGATCTCGCCGCCGTGCGCTGGGGGGTTTGACCAGGCGGTGCGCACGAGCGACTTCACGTGCGAGAGGAGCGTTGCGGCAGCGCTCGCGTCGGCGCCGACGATGGCAAGCGCGCCGATCCGTTCGTCATAGAGAGCGAAGTTCTTGCTGCCGCTCGAGGCGACGAGGAACTCGCCACCGAATTGAAGGAAGGCGCGCACCGCCGCCGCGTCCTCAACCAGCCCGTCGCCGAAACCCTGGTAGGCGAAGTCGATAATTGGCAGGATTCCGCGTGCCGTTGCGTGCGCTGCGATCTCGCTCCACTGCGCAGGGGACGGGTCAATCCCGGTCGGGTTATGGCACGAGGCATGAAGGATCATCGCGTCGCCAGGGCGCGCTGTGTCGATTGCAGCGAGAAGGCGGTCAATGCCGAGATGAGCGCCATCGGCGCTGAGCCAGGTGTGCTGTCGCGCAACTGCGCCGCTCTCGTCAACGATCTGACGATGGTTCGGCCAGGTCGGCTCGCTGATCCAGATCTCAGCGTCGGGGCGAAGGTGCGTTACCAGCTCGACGGCGAGTCGAATGGCGCCGGTGCCGCCTGGGGTCTGCACCATCTCGACCCGACCCGACACGGCAGGCTCCAGCTCCCCCCACGGCGCGCCCACGGGGCGGAAGAGGAGTGCGCGCATGACTTCGAGGTAGCGAGGGTCGCCGGCGATCGGCTTATAAACCTTGGTCGTCGACGAGGCGAGAAGGCGACGCTCCGCCTCGCGTACCGTCCCAAGGATCGGGGTGGAGCCGGTCTCGTCCATGTAGACGCCTTGGGCGAGGTTCACCTTGTTCGGGCGCGGGTCGGCCTTGAAGCGCTCAACGACGCCGAAGATCGGATCGCCGGGGAGCGCCTGAACACGTGCCGAGAGGTTGGAGCCAGCCATGCACGCAATCCTAGCCGAGGTGCTGCCCGCTTTTTCGCGCGGGAGTAGGATCAGATTGATGAGTGACGTAGAGAAGCCTTTCTCCCCAGGCCTTGCGGGAGTCATCGGCGCAGAGACCGCCGTCAGCCTCGTCGACGGCGCAAACGGGCGACTCCTCTATCGCGGCTACCCCATCGAAGAGGTCGTCTCCAAGGGGAGCTACGCCGCGGTCCTCGACCTACTCCTTACCGGTGAGTGGCACCCGAACGCAACGCTCGAGCCGGTACGCGTTCCCCCCGCCGTAATGGCCGCGCTGCGACTTTTGCCGGCGCACGCGCATCCTATGGATGCGCTGCGCACCGCAATCTCCGTATGGGGCGCCGGCGAACGACTCGGCTGGCCGCCGACCGCCGACGAGGCGCGCCGCATTGCCGCAATGGCGCCGTCGGCACTCGCCGCTTTTGCGCGACTCCGACAGGGACTTGAGCCGATCGATCCTGAGCCCGGGCTCGACATCGCCGCAGCGTTCTTGCAGCAGCTCCACGGCACGGCTCCCGACCCCGGCACGGCGCGCGCTCTCGACGCGTACCTCATGGCCGGCGCAGAGCACGGCTTGAACGCCAGCACCTTTGCCGCACGCGTGATCGTTGCGACGCGCGCCGACATCGCCTCGGCGGTATGCGGTGCGATCGGCGCACTGAAAGGTCCGCTGCACGGCGGTGCCCCCGCCGAGGTGATCGGTCAGCTCGACGAGATCGGGTCCGTCGATCGCGCGGATGCGTGGGCGCGTGGCAAGCTCGCGCGCAAGGAGTTGATCATGGGATTCGGCCATCGCGTGTATCGCGCCTACGATCCGCGCGCAGCGGCACTGCGCAAGGTCGCGGAGGCGATGCCGGCGCGACCCGCCTGGCTCGAACTGGCCATCGGCGCCGAAGAGGCGATCCTGAAGGTGCTCGCCGAGCTCAAGCCCGACCGCCCACTCAAGACGAACGTAGAGTTCTACGCCGCGGCGGTGCTCCAGGGAGTCGGCCTCGTCCCTGACCTCTTCCCCGCCACCTTCGGCCTCGCGCGCATCGCCGGCTGGTCAGCGCACGTCATCGAGCAGGCAGCCGTCGACAAGATCATTCGCCCCGAGGCCCGCTACATCGGCCCAGCGGAGCGCCATCTCCCCTAGGCAGCCAGCACGCTACTTTTCGCCGCGGAGCGCCTTCGCCATCTGCTCGCCATGATCGAGCGGGTGCCGCGAGTAGACCTTCAGCCAGTCGGCGATCGTGAACTTGCCGCGCTCTGAGTGATCGCCGTATCGTTCAAGATCGGCGTCGGACAAATGGTGGAGCACGGCGAGTGATCCGGCGCGCACCGCAGCGAAGACCGCGAGCGGCGTTTCGATCGGATCGCGCTCGTAGCCGAGCGCTGGGCTCGCCGCCCATGCGCCTTCGTCGTACCCCTGGATGATCGAGCCGAGAGGCTCGGCGACGATGCGACGGAGTCGCGCGTACGACTGCGCCTCGCTGTCGGCGAGGTGATGGATCACCTGGCGTGGCGACCAGCCTTCGGGGTGCTTCGCGTCGAGCTTTGTGCGATCGAGCGCTGCAGCCTGTTCTAGGAACGCGCGTGTCGCCGCCTCGTAGGCCGCAACCTGATCGGCGAGCGTCACCTGGAGCTCACCCAGTCGACCATGTTTGCCATGAGCGGCGCGAAGCCCGCCCACTGCACGAACGGTTCAGGGCACCAGTGCGGTCCGATGTCCGAGGTCCACACCAGTGATCGACCCTTGCCGACCTGCGCGGTGGCGATGAGTGGATCGTTGCCGACCGTTGCGACGAGCGTCGATCCTGGCTTCAGCACGACACGGTTGTAGCCAAGGAGCGTCGGCATCGATCCAGAGATTCCTGCGAGTACCGGATGTGCGGCGTCGACGACGGTCGGCTGCGCGCCTTCCGGAACCTCCACACGATCGTCGTGGGTGAGACAGGTCACGGGAAGTACCTCTTCGACGTGGCTACCGGCGAAACGCGCCTTCGCCTCAAATCCCTGAAAACTGAGGTAGCCGCCCGCCATGATCAGCGCGCCGCCATCGCGGACCCAGTCGGCGAGGAGCTTCAGGCGATTCGGGGTGGATTTTCCCTGCATCCAGGTCTCGATTGGCAGCAAGAACGAGTTCGTGCCGATATCCGAGAGCACGATCACGTCGTACGAAGCGAGCTCTTCTCGGCTGTGCGGAAAGCGCGCCGGAACGTCGTGTGCGTACATCTGCTCAACGGTGTGACCTTTGGAGCGGAGCGCGGCGTTGTACCAGTCGGCGCCCGAATGGAAGGTGACGCTCGTAAAGGAGTCGAAGCCCTTGTAATGTGTTGCCTCCGACACCCAGGATTCACCCACGAGCAGAACGCGCTTCCCCACAGATCCCCCTTCTGGCGCTATCGCGCCGCTTCAAACAGCGTGCGTGGATTATCGGTCAACATTGCCATCCCGCGCTCGAGCGGCACGCCGTGGCGTGCGAGGCGCGGGAGAAAGAATTCGATCAGGTGCCCGTAGCCTGGCCCCCCGTAAGAACGGAGCAGGGTCTTCAAAAAGATGTCCTGTGACATGAGCACCTTGTCGCCATAGCCGCCCTTTACCAAGCGTGCGATGTTGCGGGCATCATCGTCGCCGCTCGGGCACTGCGCCTGCTGGTCGGCGTAGAAGACCTCCATGCCGATCATGTCGTACTGCACCCATGCACCGCGCTTCATCAGCCGCGTTTGATAGTCGTAATCGTCACCGCTCGGGTTTGAGTGGCAGAGCACGACGCTCTCGAGCGGCACGCCACGCTCGGCGCAGAAGTCGAGCACCTCGTCGCCGAGACGGAACCAGGCGGGCATGTGAATCTGCATCGGGAGGTGCGTCTCAACCTGGGCCACGCATGCGGCGGCGAGCGACTTGCGCTCGCGTGCCGTGAACGCGCTCCCAACGCCGATCTCACCGATGATCCCCGAGCGAACCGTCGTTCCGCGCGCGCCGTCGGTGATGTCGCGGATAAGCTCCTCGGCGATCTCGCGTTCGGACTTTGCGTCGTTCTCAACAGGCTGCGAGGCGTCAAGGTAGTAGCCGGTCCCCATGATGATGTTGAGGCCCGTCGCCCGGCTGACTTCGGCAAGACCCTCAGGGTCGCGGCCGTTTCCATCTGCCGACGTCTCGATCACCGTGCGACCCCCTTGCGCCACAAAACGGTTGAGCTCGCTAATCGCAAGCGCGCGATCGGTCATGGTGCAGTTGTCTCTATTGGAGAACGGATCGTTGCGCAGCTCCCAAAGGTTCGCCATGGAGACCTTCTCGTCAATGAGTTCGCGCGAGCGCGGCGTGTCGACGAGTGGTGGGTGCCACCAGGAGAGCACGTCGTTGAGGATGTGTTCGTGAGTGAGTGTCACGCCCATCGCCGAGGCGTCGATCGCTCCGGTGACGGTCTGCACCTTGGTCATAGGCGCAGACTAGCGCGCCGCAGCGCGGTTGTGCCCACGTAGCGCGTGTGCGGCGAAGAAGCCCACGAGCAGCATCGCTGCGCCAGCAACGAAGGCTGGCCGAAGGCCAAGCAGGTCGCCCGATTCTGCAGTGCCGAGCTGCACGCCAATGGAGGCGACGCCCAGGCCAACGACGTTTCCGGCGTAGAGCGGGAAGAGCGAGAGGCTTAGCGCTGCGGTACGTCGCGACTCGCGCACCTCTTCGGCGAGGTATGAGAAAACGGCGGTCTGCACGAGTGCTGAAACGGCGGCGATCATCGTTACGCCGATGGCGAGGAGTGGAAGGGTCGGCGCGAATCCGAGCGAGAGCGCTGCGACACTCCCCGCGATAAAGGTGAGCGCTGCGGCCCGCGGGAGGCCGAGTCGTGGAAAGAGCAGGGTGACGAGGAGTGGTGATGCGATGGCACCGGCAAGTGCAGAGAGGCCGGTGAGGAGGCCAACCGCGCCCGCGATCCCTGGTGAGGCGAGTGGCTCGACGACCCCGGCAACGGAGGGGCCGATTGCAACTTCGGCGATACGCAGCGGAAGGATTGGGCGCAACATTCTCTCGCCCGCAATCACAAGTGCAAGGACGAGATAGGCGGCGCGCGCAACACGATCGGCAAAGATCCCGCGGAGTCCGCGCAGCGCAACGGTGAGCACGCTCCCGCGCGGTCGCACGATGGGGGGAACGTCGGGGATCGCGACGATGTTGGCTACGATCAACGCCCCGTTCACCGCGGCGGCGATGAGGATTGGCGCGGCGAGCGGCAGGCCAAGCCCCTCGATGCAGAGCGCGGCGAGGAGCGGTCCCGCCGCAAAGCCCATCGGCGCCGCCGCACTGAAGAGGGCGATCGAACGCTGTCGCGCCGCGGGGGGCGCGACCTCGCGGATCGTGGCGAGCATCACCCCAGAGTTGCCGAGCCAAAAGCCGAGCGCCACCGTCGCCCCCACGATCTGCCACGCCTCGCGCGCCAGGGCGAAGGCGACGAGCGCCGCAAGGGCGATGAGCCCGCTGCGCACGATCACGAGTCGCCGCGAGCGCAGTTCAGCGATCGCCAGCCAAATCGGCACCTGTGGCGCGCCGACAATAAAGAGTCCTGCGGTCGCCATCGCCGCGAGCGATCCGATGTCAACGATTGGTACCCCCGCACCTTCGAGGGCGAGGGGCAGGTACGCGTAGATCATGCTCACGCCGAAGATCTCAGCGAACTGCACGGCAACGTACACGGCAACGATGCGTCGCCAGCTCGCTGATCCTCGCAACCGTCGCGCCATCAAAGAAGGCCCGCGGCCGCTTGTCGGCGAACCTCTTCCGCACGGGTGCGAATCTTCGCCTTTGCGGCGTCGTCCCGCTTCTCCCAAGCCTGGACTTGGGTCACGGTACGAGGGCTGGCTGAGAGCAGCCGCGCGTGACGATCGACGAACGACCAGTAGAGCGTTGAGAGGGGGCATGCCTCTGGACCTGATGTTTGTTTCGGATCGTAGGCGCAAGAGCGACAGTCGTCTCCCATCCGAGAGACATATGCCCCGCCAGCGATGTACGGCTTACTGGTGATCATGCCGAGATCGGCAAACTGACTCATTGCCACGACATTCGGCGTGACGACCCAGGGGTATGCATCGACAAACGCCTCAAGGAACCAGGCATCAACTTGCTGCGGCACGACCTCGAGGAGCAGCGCAAAGTTGCCGAGGAGCATCAACCGCTCAATGTGGTGGGCATAGCCGGTCGAGCGCACCTTCCGAACAACCCTGGAGATACAGGCCATCTTCGTCTCACCGCTCCAATACATCGCCGGCAGAGGCGCCTCATGCGCGAGACTGTTCGCGCTTCTCCACAGGTCCCGAAAATCAACATACGCGTGGTGCATGAACTCACGCCATCCCAGAATCTGTCGAATGAATCCCTCGATGCTTTGCAGAGGAACCGACCCTGGTCGTTCGGACCACTCCGCGATGGCGCGCAGGCAGACCTCTTCGGGCGTCAGAAGCCCAAGGTTGATCGCGCCCGAGAGGATCGAGTGGTAGAGGTGATCATGCGTGCTCGAGATCGCGTCTTCGTACGGTCCGAAATTCGGGAGTCGCTCGGTGCAGAAGTCTTCTAGGGCCGCGACTGCCTCGCGGCGACTCGTCGGCCAACGGAACTCGTCGATGGTCCCGAACGCAGCAGCTGCGATGCTGCTCACCTCTTCGGCGACCGCCCGAATGGCGGATTGATCGCCAAATTTCGGTGGTGAAGGGACGACTGATCCGCTCGGTAGACGCTTTCTGTTTTCGGCATCTAGGTTCCATGCTCCACCGATCGGTCGCGAGCCACTGGAGCTCTGCTCCATGAGCCATCCACGAGCCGCGCGAACCCGACGGTACCACTGCTCCATGCGCAATTCGCGGCGTCCGGTTCGATACGCATCCCACTCTTCTCTATTGGTGATCCAAAGTTCATTCGGCAACACCGTCAACTCGATCGATGCAGCGGTCGCCGCGGCTCGAATATCATCGAGTTGCTCAGGTGATGCAGGCTCCATCATCACCATGCTGTCGATCCCGTGTTTTGCAGCAATGCTGAGAAACCCATCGACAATTTCGTCACAGCGGAGCAGCGAAGAATCTAGCCCCCTCGCCTTGAGGTTCGCTACGTACCCTCTGGCAGCGATGACTTCGGAGACGAGAGCCTGGATGTGACGGGGTCGCTTCCAATGGGCGACACATTCGAGCACGAAGACGCGCTTGTAGGAGGTGGACCCTTCGATCGCCTGAGCAACGGGTCCGACCGATTCAGTGAGTTGGTCGGGGAGAACAAACACTGCAGTGCTCATCAGGAGCGCTTCGCCTTGCAGGCGTCGCTGCAGTACTTCACCTCGTCCCAGACGCGCTCCCATTTACGTCGCCACGAGAAGGGTCGGCCGCAGGCGGCGCAGATCTTCTCGTCGCGCAGCGACGGTGGGATGTGGCGCGCAGGGCGACGTGCGCGCGGCCCCCGCGCATCAGGACGCATCGTCGCCCTTCTCGCGAACGGCGCTCGCGCCCACCGCCGACTTGTAGGCATCGAGTGCGCGCGCTCGTGCCGCGGCGTGGTCGACGATCGGCTCGGGGTAGTCGCGACCGAGTTGGATCCCCGCCGCTGCCAGCGCTGTGGGATGCGCCCACGGCGCATGGATCGCTGGCGTCGATAGGGCGGCAAGCTCGGGGATCCAGCGCCGCACATAGGCGCCATCTGGGTCAAAGTTCGATGCCTGGGTTACTGGGTTGAAAATCCGGAAATACGGCTGCGCGTCGGTGCCGGTCGACGCCGACCACTGCCACCCGCCGTTGTTCGCTGCTATGTCGCCATCGACGAGGTGTCGCAGGAAGTGTGCCTCGCCTTCACGCCAGTCGACGAGCAGATCCTTTGTAAGGAACGAGGCGCTGATCATCCGCGCCCGGTTGTGCACGAAGCCACTCTGCAGCAGCTGTCGAGCAGCAGCGTCGACGATCGGATAGCCGGTGCGTCCCTCCTGCCAGGCGCGCAGGCCTACGGCGTCGCCACTCCAGCGCACCGCATCGTAGGCAGGCTTCCACGCCGAGCGTGCGGCGTGCGGCGCATGCCAGAGCACCTGCGCGTAGAAGTCGCGCCAGGCGAGCTGGCTCACCCAGAGTCGCTGGCCACTCCGCTCACCATTTCGCTCCTGCGGCAGCGGTAAGAGGCGCGCTGCAAGCTCGCTCGCCGAGAGGAGGCCGAGATGCAGCGCCGCAGAGAGACGACTGGTCCCATCAGCATCCGCGAGCGTGTTGCGACGCTCTGCATACGCCGCGACACCGGCTCCACGTTGCGCCGCTGCAATCCACTGGTCGGCGCGCTCGCGCGCCGCTCGCTCACCAGGCGCCGGAAGTAGGTCACGCTGCGCCGTTGGCTGCGTCGCTCGATCGAGTGTATTGCGCTCCACGAGAAGATCGTTTGACAACGCAAGTTTCGGAGATGGCGGTAGATGTTCTGGAGCCGGCAGTGGAACGTGGTGCGCCACCTCGACGCGCTCGAGCCAGCGGCGAAAGTAGGGGGTGTAGACGCCATACGGCGTCCCGCCCCCGGTGAGGAGCTCGTCGGGTTCCACCGCAACGAGTCCCCGCTTCATGTGCAGCCTTGCGCCAAGCGGCGCGATGAGCGCTGCAATCTTTTGGTCGCGTGCGCGCGCGTACGGTGTGTGGTCGCGCGTTGCGTACACGTCGATTGCCGCTGCGCCATGATCACGGCGCAGCGCTTCGATCAGCGCGGGGAGCGCGCGGCTCGACGGTCCTTGCAGCTCGATCAGTTCCGAGCCGTGCCCGCGTAGCGACGCGGCGAGCTCAGTCAGGCTCTCGCGCAGAAACCAGTTGCGGTTTGCACTTGCGCGTGGCCCAGCAAGGATCCCCGGCTCCCAGATGAAGATCGGCAGGAGCGACGCGCCAGAGGCGCGCGCATGCTCGAGGGCTGCGGCGAGCGCGGGGTGATCGTGCAGGCGAAGGTCGCGACGCAACCAGAGCACGACCGGCGGCGTGCTCATCGCGCGAGATCCTCTGGCGTGTCGATGTCGGCGAGCGCACCACCGAGCGGGTCGAGGCGTTCAACGAGGCGTGGATCGAGCGGGCGCGCGCCGAGCGCCGCGGCGAGATCGCGGAGGCGCGGCAGCTCACCCGCCGTCGCAACGGCGCGCAGCGCGCCGAGGTCTGCGGCGAACGGAAGCGGCTGGTCGAGGGCGATCACGAGGGCTTCGGGTGCCGCGGCGAGCAAGCCGAGGAGCGCCGATGGGGCGAACGGTGCGTCGCCGGCCGCCACGAGAACGCGTGTTGCGTCAGGGAGTGCCGCGAGGGTATCGCCGTTGAGTAGGTCTCCGAGCGCCGCCGCTGGACCCTCGTGCGGACGCCGATCGAGCGGCTCAAGGCCGAGGAGGATCGCGCTGCCGACCGCTTCGAGCATTGCGATGCGCGACGCCTCGATGATCTGGCGATCGGCAAGCTCCGGTCGGCCGTAGCGCTCGGCGAGCGCGGCGGGGATGCGCGCCGCAAGCTTTCCGCCAGGGAAGCGACTGCTCGCGCCACCCGCGAGAAGGATCCCGACAACTTCGGGAGCTCGGCTCACGTGACCGGAAGGATCTCTACGATCGCGTTGTAGTCGGGGACGTGGCTGATCGGATCGCGACGCGTGCCGTCGATGAGTGGATTCGCTTCAGGGAAGTGCATCTGTACGTTGCCAGCGCGGATTGGTGCGACGCGCAGGTGCGCGCGCACTTCACCGGTCGCACTGCGCACGATCACCGCAGCGCCATCGGCGAGCCCGCGCGCCGCGGCGTCGCTCGCGGCGATGAGCACGTCGTCGCGCATCGCACCGTTGAGCGGATCCTTCGCCTTCCAGACCATCGAGTTGAACTGCTTTCCGCGCCGCGTCGAAAGGCTGAGCGCACCCTCAGGGAGGGTCACCTCGAGCGGCAGGACGGTGGCGAAGTGCGCGCGCCCATCGGGGGTTGCAAACGTCTGCCCCTCACAGAGCCTCTCGCCGCCCCACTGGATCGCATCACCGCTCTTCTCGAGCGTCTCGATCCCCGCATAGCTCGGAACCACCGTGGCGATCTCCTGACGAATCTGTTTCGTGCCGCCGGGGAACTGCACTAGGTTCGCGCGCGCCGGATCGATGGTCGTGGCGAGCTCAGTGAAGACCTCCCACTCCGGCCGCGCCTCGCCGATGCGTGGGCCGGGGATCTCTGGGCTGAACGCAACGCGGCGCTCCGTCGTCGTCTCGGTGCCTCCACCCGGCACCTCGTAGCGCGTCGTCGCCGGCAAGAGGAGCACCGCCTCGCCTGGGTCGACGAGCATCTGGCTGCTCAGGACGATGTCTTGATGCACGCGGAGCGGCACCTTCGCGAGGATCCGCGCGATCTCGTCTGGGTCGGGCATCGTCTCCATGAAGTTGCCGCCGACGCTCCAGAGCACGTCGATCTCGCCGCGCCCTGCGGCGTCGAGCTGCTGCGGTGCCGAACGCCCAGCGCGCGCCTGGATCGGGAATCCATAGTGTGCGGCGAGCGGCTCGGTGTAGCGCGCCTCGATCGGCAGGCCGCCGGGGAGCGCCGTTGCATACGCGCCCATCTCTGCCCCACCCTGCACACCGCTGTGTCCACGGATCGGCATCAGTCCCGCGCCAGGGCGACCGATGTTGCCGCGCGCGAGGGCGAGGTTCACGATCGCAGCAACGTTCTCGCTGCCGCACGCCTGCTGCGTGATCCCCATCGACCAAACGAGTACAGCCGATGGTGCCGCGGCGTAGAGCTCAACGAAGCGCTCCATCTCGGCGCGCGAGGCTCCCGAGATCGCCAAGAACTCGTCAATGCTGCGCTTGCCGATCGCGGCGCGCAGCTCGCTCCAACCGGCGCTCTTTGTGTCGATGAAGGCGCGGTCGAGCGCGCCGATCTCGTCGAGGCGCAAGAGCACGGCGCTGATGAAGGCGATGTCGCCCCCCTGCGCAACCTGCACCCAGGCGTCGGCCATCTTCGTGCCGAAGAGAAGCGAGTCAGCGTTGCTCGGCACCCAGTAGCGCTCGAGCCCTGGCTCGCGGTAGGGATTCACCACGACGATCTTCGCCCCGCGCTTCTTGGCGAGATGCAGGTACTTCATGAATACCGGCTGCGCGTTCGCCACGTTCGAGCCGAAGAGGATGATGAGATCGCTTTCGATCACGTCTCGATACGAGACGGTCGTCGCTCCGTAGCCGATCCCATGCTTCAGCGCCCCCGTGCTCGGCGCGTGGCAGATGCGCGCGGCGTTATCAATGTCGTTCGTTCCAAGGAATCGCACGACCTTTTGGATCGCGTAGTAGGTCTCGTTCATGATGCCGCGCGCAGTGAGGAAGAACGAGATTCGGCGCGGGCCGCTCGCCTTGATCTGCGATCCGGCGATCTGCAACGCACGCTGCCAGCTGATCCGCTTGAACCCACGCTCGCCGCGCATGCGCAACATGGGGTACGGAAGGCGACCGAGCGCGCGCAGCTCCGTTGACGAGAGAGTTCGCAGTGCTGCAACGTCGGCGAGGCGCTCGGGGTCGAGAGCGCGCGCGGTGTTTACCTGCAACAGGTTGAGGCGGGTGGTGCACAGGTGCACGCCGTCGATCGTCCAGTCCTTGAACCCGGCGACGCCGAGGGCGCAGCCGTCGCAGACCCCCTTGCTGAGGATGCGCCAGGCGTAGAGCAGGTTGCCGCGGTTCTCCCACACGGTGCGCGCCATCTCAATGAGGTGGTTCGGCTTCTGCAGGCCAATCCCGTACGGGCGCCACCCAACAAAGAGGGAGGGCTTCGGCAACCAGGAGCCCGAGTAGCGCTTCCGCTCCGATCGTGCGGCGTTTGAGGTGGGGGTCTCGATCATGCGGCGAGTCTAGCCCCGCCTCGCAGGGAAGGGGTACCATCCGCGCGCCGTGCGTTGCCGGCGTACCTGCACCTGCAAGGAGCGTGCCGATGCCAGCAACCGTGATCGTCGGCCTCCAGTGGGGGGACGAGGGGAAGGGGAAGACCACCGACTTCCTCGCCGAGCAGGTCTCAACGGTCGTTCGCTACCAGGGCGGCGACAACGCGGGGCACACGATCGTTATCGGTAAAGACACCTTCAAACTGCACCTTGTGCCGTCGGGTGTCCTCTATCCACACATCGCGCCGGTTATCGGTCCCGGCGTTGTGGTGAACCCGGCAACGCTGATCCGCGAGCTCGACGGACTCATTGCACGCGGGATCAACGTTTCGAAGGTGCGCGTCAGCCATGCGGCACATCTCATCCTTCCGTATCACCCGGCGATCGACCGCGCGCGCGAGGCGCGACTCGGGGGGGCGAAGGTGGGAACTACGCAGCGTGGGATTGGTCCCGCATACGAAGACCGCGCAGCGCGCCTCGGGCTGCGCGTGGAGGATCTCCTCGATCCTGCCTCGGCCGCAACGCGACTCGCGCGGGTGCTCCCTGAGAAGCGAGCGCTGCTTGCAGCACTCGGCGATACCAACCCGGGTGAGGCGGTCAACGAGGTTGCGATCGCTGCGCTGATCGCAGCATGGGGCGAGCGCCTGCGCCCACACATCGCCGACGTAACGGACCTGGTGCAGCGCGCGCTTGATGCCGGCGAGCACATCCTGCTTGAGGGAGCCCAGGGGACGCTCCTCGACCTTGACCATGGCTCGTACCCATTCGTGACCTCATCGAACCCGATCGCCGGCGGCGCGACTACTGGCGGCGGCGTGGCGCCACTCCAGATCGACGAGGTGATGGGGGTGATGAAGGCGTACGCGACGCGCGTCGGATCCGGCCCCTTCACTACCGAGCTGACCGACGCGACCGGCGAGCGCATTGCAACGGAGGGAAATGAGGTTGGCACCACCACGGGCCGGCGCCGACGTGTCGGCTGGAACGATGCGGTGCCGCTCCGTTATGCGGTGCGACTGAATGGTGTCTCGAGCATCATGTTGAACAAGCTCGACATCCTCTCGGGACTCCCCGAGGTGCTGCTCTGCGTTGCCTACGAGATCGATGGCAAGCGCGTCGACCGCTGGCCCGCCTCAGGGGCCGAGCTCGCGCGCGCAACGCCGATCTACGAACGCTTCGACGGGTGGAGCGAACCGATCAGCGGCGCGCGCCGAATGAACGATCTTCCGGGCGCGGCGCAACGTTATGTCGCCGCACTCGAAGAGGCCGCCGGTGCGCCGATCGTTCTGCTCTCCGTTGGCCCAGAGCGATCGCAAACGATCGAGCGCGCACTTCGCCGTCGTCGCGCCGGTGGACGATGATCCCGCGCTACGCGCACCCTGCTGCAGCGGCGATCTGGAGTGACGAGGCGCGCTGGGCGGCAGCGCTACGCGTCGAGCTCGCTGTGCTCGAGGCGCAGGCGGTGCGCGGCGACGTGCCCGCCACCGCAGCCGCAGCCATTCGCTCGCGCGCGCGCATCGACCTTGCCCGCATTGAGGCGCTCGAGGCGACGCTTGATCACGACCTTCTCGCCTTCGTAACCGCCGTCGCAGAGAGCGTCGGCGATGAGGGGCGTTACCTGCACTTCGGCCTCACGAGCAGCGACGTCATTGACACGGCGCTCGCTCTGCAGTTGCGCTCCGCTGGCGACTTGATCCTCGCCTCGTTTGACCGCCTCATTGCCACGATCGTTCGCCGCGCGCGCGAGGAGCGCGATACCCCGATGATCGGACGCACCCACAACGTGCACGCTGAGCCGATGACCTTCGGCGCAAAGCTCGCCGGGTGGGCGTTCGAAGCCGACCGTGATCGCCGCCGTCTCGCCGCGGCGTTCGACGATGCCTCCACCGGAAAGATCTCGGGGCCAGTCGGCACATACAGCCAGATCGATCCCGCCATCGAAGCGTCGGCGCTCGCCGCTCTCGGCCTGCACGCTGATCCCGTGAGCACGCAGATCGTGCAGCGCGATCGGCACGCGGCGCTCGTTGCGGCCATAGCCGTCGCGGGTGGATCGCTCGAACGTTTCGCGACGGAGATTCGCAACCTGCAGCACACCGAGATCGATGAGCTCCGCGAGCCGTTCCGTGTGGGGCAGGCGGGAAGTTCGGCGATGCCGCAGAAGCGCAATCCCATCAAGTCCGAGCGTGTCAGCGGCATGGCGCGACTGCTGCGCGGTTACTCCGTTGCGGCGATGGAGAACCAGGCGCTCTGGCACGAGCGCGATATCAGCCACAGCTCCGTTGAGCGTGTGATTCTCCCCGACGCCACGACGCTGCTCCACTTCATGGCGGAATCGCTCTGCGGCATCATCGACGGCATGGAGGTGCGACGCGCCTCGATGCTCCGCAACCTTCGTGGCGGCCTCGGCTTGCATGCCGCCTCGCGACTCCTCCTTGCGCTCGTCGAAGCTGGTGTGCAGCGCGAGATCGCCTACGCCGCCGTGCAGCGCGCGGCGACGCTCGCGCGCGACGGTGATCGACCGTTGCGCGAGATCGCTGCAGCAGACGCCGAGATCGGTGGTCGCATCGGTGCGGCGGGGATCGACGCCGCATGCAGCGATACGGCCGCCCTTGAACACTGCGCCCTGCTCGTCGACCGCCTCTCCGCGCTCGACGCCCAATAGCCGCACTTATACGACGACGCCGCTCCGCGTGTAGACGTTCGCCGCGTCGCCACGCAGAAAGCCGATCAGGCAGATGCCGAGGCGTTCGGCGGTCTCTACGGCGAGATCGGAGGGGGCGCCGACCGAGGCGATCGCGCCAATCCCTGCGGCGCCCGCCTTCTGCACCAACTCAAACGAGCAGCGCCCCGAGAGGAGCAGCAGGCGGCCGCTGTACGGAAGCGCACCGCGAAGCGCCGCGGCGCCGATCAGCTTGTCGACGGCGTTATGGCGACCAACGTCTTCACGCACCGTCTCAATCGTGAGCCCCCCTTCGCCATCAACGGCAACGATCGCCGCAGCATGCAGTGCTCCGGTCCTTCCAAAGATCTCTTGCTCGGCTCGGAGCGCATCGGGGAGTGCCAAGAGCGCGGCAAGGCGGATGCGCTCGATCGGTACTGCAACGCTGCAACGAAGAACTACGTCGTCGATCGACGCCTTGCCGCAGATGCCGCACGACGCCGACGCGATCGTGGTGCGCTGCGGGATGCCCGACGGATCGAGGGGGCGACGGAGGTGTACGACGATGCGATTCTCAGGATGAGACGCCTCGATCGGATCGTCGAACTCAACGCGTTCGACGCTGTTCTGGTTGATGAGTCCCTCGCTCACCAGGAGTCCGACGGCGAGCTCTGTGTCGTTCCCCGGCGTTCGCATGGTTACCGCGATCTCGATCGGCGGCTCGCTCGGCCCCGCCGCAAGGATCTGCATCGGCTCCTCTCCGGCAAGATGATCATCGCGCTCTCCCTGTGCGCCCGCGCGCCAAGTGGTCACGCGACGCACGCTGCTCCTGCGCTTCGGATCCGAGAGATTACTCACGCGACAATGCTAAGGCTGTCGAGATAAAGCGAACGACCGGGACCCCGAAGGGTCCCGGCCGTCCGGGTTGCTCGAAGAGCGACGCGGTCAGCGCGCTGGGCGCCGAGTCGCGAAGCAGGTGTCGCAATAGACCGGCTTGCCGCTCGTCGGCAGGAAGGGGACCATGGTCTCCTTACCGCAGTCGGAGCAGGTTGCCGGGTGCAGCTCGCGCGGTCCGCGCGGGGCGCGAGGGGCACCATAGCCACCAGCGCTGTAGCTGCCGCCACCGGTGTAGCTGCCGAAGCCGCCGCCGGCCGAACCACCCTCACGCTGCGCCTTGCGGGCGTTGCGGCAGGGGGTGCAGCGCTTTGGCTCGGTGAAGCCACGCTCGGCGTAGAACTCCTGGTCCCGCGCCGTGAATACGAACTCCTGGCTGCAATCCATGCAGACCAAGTTCTTGTCTGTGTACATCCGTTCACTCCTAGTGTTGGCTCGCCTCGTGGTCCGATCGTGTCTCGCGAGCCCGAAAGGGAACGGTTGACGATTCTCGGTCGCGTGCGTGCTTCCTTATGTCACCCGAAGCCCGGGTGACCCGAGAAGCATACGCGATCCCTGCAGTAGCGGATAGGGTCCCCCTACTGGGCTGCTTTACACTCGCCCGAAGAGGTGCTCCCACGAGGGGGCGCCCGAAATGCCGGAGGCCCCAGATGCCCGCACGATCGACCGTCGCAGAACTCGTCGCCGAGCTCCTCGGCACCTTCCTCTTCTTCATCGTTGGTGCGGGGGCGGTCATCGTCAACGCCGCCACCGGCGGGGAGGTTGGGCTGATCGGGGTAGCGCTCGCCCACGGGCTCGCCCTCGCCGTCCTCGCGACCGCCTTTGGACCGATCAGTGGCGGGCAATTCAACCCTGCGGTGACGGTTGCCCTCTGGCTCGTCGGCAAGGTGCGCACTCGCGCTGGCGCTCGCATCATCGTCGCGCAACTCGCTGGAGCGACTGCGGCGGGATTTGTGCTGAAGCTCGCCTTTGGTGGATTTGACGGCGGCGACTCCGCCTATTCGATCGGCGCCGGTGGTACGCCGATGGTTGCCGATGGGATCTCGACCGCAACGGCGATCGGAATCGAGGCGGTGCTCACGGCGCTCCTCGCCTATGCGGTGCTCCTTACCGCAGTAGATGGACGCGCCCCGAAGATGGGCGGCCTCTTCATTGGCCTCGCCGTCGCGGCAGACATACTCGTCGGCGGGCCGCTCACCGGCGCGGCAATGAACCCTGCGCGCTGGTTCGGCCCTGCGCTCGCGTATGGCGACCTCTCCGCCGCGCTCGTCTACGTTGTCGGTCCGATCCTCGGCGCAGCGGTCGCTGCGCTCTCCGTCAGGTACCTCTTCAGCGAGCGCTGATGTCGGGTGACGGTTGGGCGCGGCGTCGACCGCTCCTGCTGCGTGTTGCACAAGGGCTCTTCGGGCGACTGATCGGATTGATCGCGCCAGTGCACGCGCGGCTCGCCCTCGCAACGAGCGGGCGCATCTCGCCTGGGCTCGGCCCACGGCCGGGGATCATCCTGGAGACAACGGGGCGACGCAGTGGTGTTGCGCGTCGCGTCGTGCTCACCTACTTCGCAGACGGTCCGCGCATCGTGCTGATCGCCTCGAACTACGGGCGCGCTGGTGATCCTGCGTGGTTCTCGAACCTCACCGCTGAACCGCACGTCGGCGTGATCCGTCGTGGCCGACGCGAACGCTACGTCGCACGCGTCGCAACCGGGACGGAACGTACCGATCTGCTGCGCCGCACCGATGATGCGAACTTCGGCGTGTACGCCGCGTACTCACGTCGTACCGCACGCGAGATCCCGGTCGTCGTCTTGGATCCTGAAAGGATCGCATGACCGCCCCGCTCGAACTCGGCGTCGCCCGACGTCGCCTCGTTGTCGACTCGCTTGGCATCTGGGCGAGCATCATCGTCGTGGGGACGATCTTCGGCTTCACCGCACGACAGGCAAGCCTCTCGCTCCTCGAAACCTCCGCGCTCAGCTCCATCCTCTTTGCCGGCGCTTCGCAATTCGCCGTGGTGGGGCTGCTCGTGAGCGGAGCTGCCTGGCCGTCGATCGCGCTGCTCGTCTGGCTCCTCAACGCACGCCACTTCCTTTACGCGGCATCGATCGCGCCACACACGCTGCGCCTCTCTCGTCGCCTGCGCGCGGTCATCGCCCTTCTGTTGACCGATGAGGCCTTCGCACTCACGAGCGCTCACCTGGAGCGACTCGGTCAGATCGACGTTCGCGGCGCCATCTACGCCGGGCTCTCGGTGTTCGTGCCGTGGAACCTTGCGACGATTGCGGGGTGGTCCGCGGGGAGCGCACTCCCCGACCCCGCGACGATCGGCCTCGACGTGGTCTTTCCGGCAACCATGGCGGGGATTGCCGTCGCGCTGGTGCGCGACCGCGCCACACTCGTTGCGCTTCTCGCGGGCTCGGCGATTGCCGTGATCGTCGCGGCAACGGTGAGCCCAGGTGCTGCCGTTCTTGCTGGCGGGATGCTCGGACCGTTCGCCGGCCTTGCAGTGCGAACGCGCGGTGCGGCATGAACGATTTGGGCATCCTTCCGCTCGTACTCGTCGCCGCCGTCGGCACGTTTGCGGCACGTGCGATTCCCTTGTTCGCCCCCGGTGTCGACCGACTGCCGCCGATCGCGCTCGCCTACCTGCGCATGATCGGACCAGCGGCGCTCGGTGGCATTGCCGCTAAGGAGGTCTTGCTGCGCGACGGCGTGCCAAGCGTCGGTCCAGAGGCCGTTGCGGTGATCGCTGGGGCGTTGCTCGGGCGGCTGCGCGGCAGCCTTCTCCTTGCAATGGTGGTGTCGGTCGTCGTGGTGCTCGCTCTGCGCGCTACGATCTCGGCGTGATCGACCTCAACGGAATCCAACTACGGAATCGCCTCGTCACCAGCGCGAGCCTTCTCGGCTATGGCGCTGGGCGTGGACGCTTCGCGCTGACCGGCCTCTCGCCGATCGCGAACTTTGTCGATCTACGCAGATTCGGCGCGGTCACCGTGCGCACCGTCACAACACAGCCGCGTGAGGGCCACTTCACCCTTCGTGAATCGTTTGGCCTCACGGGGATCCCTGAAATGATCCGCCTCTATCGCGGCGCGCTGCGCGAGGTCGATGGCGGCTGGCTCAACGCCTTCGGCTGGTCGAACATTGGGATCGAGCGCTACTTCGACGAGTACTACCCACGCACTGGCGAGCAGGTGCGCATCCTCTCGATCGGTGGGTTTGGCGTCGA
>JBPCTG010000068.1:0-26436 GCA_051006395.1 Candidatus Limnocylindrus sp. | reverse complement strand
CACCGAGCATCTTTTCAACCTTGCCAACACCCTCTTCTGTTGGCGAGACGGCCTTATCCTTTACGTCGACGAAGTAGTCGCCACCATCGGTCGCACCAGCGGGGCGTTCGCGCAGGCGTGGAACGAGCTTCGCAAACACCTGGTAGAGATCCTGCGACTCTGCTGCCTGACCGCTGATGATGAGCGGCGTGCGCGCCTCGTCGATGAGGATGTTGTCGACCTCGTCGACGATCGCAAAAGCATGGCCGCGCTGTACCCGCGCGGCGAGCTCGGTGACCATGTTGTCGCGCAGGTAGTCGAACCCGAACTCGTTGTTCGTCCCGTAGGTGATGTCGGCGGCGTACGCCTCCGCGCGGCTCACCGGACGCAGCCGCGCGGTGCGCTCGTCGCCGCTCTTGTAGTCGGCGTCGAAGATGAACGAGGTGTCGTGGGTGATGATGCCGACCGAGAGGCCGAGCGCCGAGAAGAGCGGACCCATCCACTGCGGGTCGCGTCGGGCGAGGTAATCGTTGACGGTCACCACGTGCACGCCGCGTCCGGCGAGCGCTCCGATCGCCGCGGCGAGCGGGCCGACGAGTGTCTTCCCTTCACCGGTGCGCATCTCGGCAATCTTTCCCTGATAGAGGGTGATGGCGCCAAGGATCTGTACGTCGTAGGGGCGCATTCCGAGTTTGCGGCGTGCCGCCTCGCGTGCGGCGGCGAGCACCTCTGGCGCCGCGTCATCGAGCGCCTTTTGCAGCGATGCGCCCTCGAGTCCGGCAAGTGTTGCCCGGATCGTTGCGACTCGTGCGTGGAGCCCTTCGTCGCTCTCCGCCTCAAACTCGTCGGCGCGCGCGTTGACGGCGTCGAGGATCGGCTGGAGGCGCTTTAGCTCCCGGTCGTTGGAGTCAACAAGACGGGAGAGAAATCCAAAGACCATGCGCGGCGATTAGCGCCAGAATCCGGAGCCGTAGCCCGCAAGCAGCACGGCGAAGGTGATCGCGCCGAGCGCGAGCCAGAAGACGACACTCACCGGTCGGCGCGTTGGATTCATTTCTGGGTTGTCGAGCTTCGCTACGTTCCAGCGCGGACTGCGCAACGTCGCGCGCCAGTCGCCGCCAACCACACTCTTTCCGGCGCTCGCACCACCCGCCGTCACGCGGCGCTCCGATGTTGGGGTGCGCTGGATCGTCATCGCTTCAGCTTCGCCTGCGCCGCTCGACCGCGCACCTCGCCGCTTCGCACAGCGGTGCCATTTGGCGTGAGTCCGGCATGTTCGCCGTCCCAGAAGACCATCTCCTCGGCGATCGCCGCCTCCTTGCCGAAGAGCGCGCCGACCGATTCACCAAGGTGAATGCGGCGGATCGCTTCGCCAAAAAGCGGAGCAGAAGAGAGGCGCTTGATCTTCGTGCTGGTCTTTCCCGGCGGTAGTGGAATGGAGTCGGTCACCACGACCTCTCGAAGCGATGACGCTTCGATACGCTCGATCGCTGGCCCCGAGAAGACGCCGTGCGTCGAGCAGGCGGTGATCTCGACGACCCCCTCGCGCTCCAGCGCGCGGATCGTTTCGGTAAGCGTTCCTGCGGTGTCGATCTCGTCGTCGACGATGATGACGCGCTTCCCCTTCACGTCACCGATGACGTTGAGCACCTCGGCGTGATCGTTGTTCCCCTCGCGACGCTTCTCGACGATCGCGAGCGGCGCGTCGAGGATCTCGGCGAAGGTGCGGGCGCGCTTTGCGAACCCAAGGTCGGTGACGACGGCGAGGTTCTCGGTGCCGCGCTGCTTGATGTAGTTCGACAGCAGGTGCACCGCAGTGAGTTCATCAACCGGGATGTTGAAGAACCCCTGCAACTGGCCCTGGTGCAGGTCGAGGGTCAGGATGCGATTCGCTCCAGCGACCTGGATCATGTCGGCAACAAGTCGCGCCGTGATCGGCACGCGCGGCTGATCCTTCTTGTCGGAGCGGCCGTAGCCGTAGTACGGGATCACCGCAGTGATGCGCCCAGCGGAGGCGCGCTTGAACGCGTCGATCATGATCAGTAGCTCCATGATCGAGGTGCTCACAGGGCGTGAGGTCGGCTGAACGATGAAGACGTCCTTCTCTCGGGCGTTGTCGAGGATTTTTACGAAGATGTTCTCGTTGGCGAAGGCGAAGACTTCGGCCTTGCCGAGCTCGCGCCCGAGGTAGCGCGCGACCTTCGCCGCGAGCTCGGGGTTTGCGTTCCCCGTGTAGAGGTCGATCGAGTCTGCCCTCATCGCACCCTCCAATCTGCGCCGCTTGGTCGCCTAGCGACCGGAGCGGCGCCGCTTCGCCGGCTTCGCGGCCTTTGCCGCCTTACTCCCCTTGGTGCTTGCCTTCCCCTTTTCTGCTGGCTTCTTTGCTGCTGGCTTCGGCGCCGGCTTCGTTGCCGCCTTCGGTTTCGCCGCCGGTTTCGAGGTCGACTTTGTCGCAGGCTTTGCTGGCGCCTTTGTCGCGCGCGGCGCAGCTGCAACCGGGAGGCGCAACTGCTCGCCCTCCGTGTTCCCATTCTCACCCGCGGCGTCGCGCTTCGCCAGCCCCGTACGGAAGGCGGCGATTCCGGCGACCTTGTCGCCCTCTCGGAGCGTCATGACGCGAACTCCCTGGGCGCTCCCATCCTTGCGCGTCGCGATGCCGTCGAGGCGGGTGCGCACCACCTGCCCCTCCTTGCTGATGAGGATCACCTCTTCATCGGCCTCGCTCACCTGACGCACTGCAACCACTGGTCCGGTCTTACGCCCTTCGAGCGGAATGAGCTTCACGCCTTGGGTGCCGCGATGCTTCCGGCTAAACGCCTGCACGGGGACACGCTTACCGTGGCCGGTCTCCGTGAGCACGAGTAGGTCGGCGCCTGGCTCGGCGACCGCCATCGCCACCACCAGGTCGCCCTGGCGCGCGAGTCGAATGCCGATGACGCCGCCGGCGGTGCGGCCCATCGCGCGCACCTCTTTTTCGTGGAAGCGACAGATGCGCCCTTGGCGCGTTGCGAGCACGAGGTCGTCTTCACCCGAGGTTGGGATGACCTGCGAGAGCTCGTCTCCCTTGTCGAGGGTGATGGCGATGATCCCAGAGGAGCGCACCTTCTCGAACTGCTCTATCGCGGTCTTCTTGATGATCCCCTTCTTCGTGCTGAAGGCGAGATACGTTCCCGCGTTGAAGTGCTGCAAGATCACGGTGGCGACCGGAACCTCGCCGGACTCTACCTGCACGCCAGGAAGATTGATGATCGGGATCCCCTTGTTCTGACGGCTTGCGTCGGGAATCTCGTGCACCTTGGTGCTGAAGGCGCGCCCACGGTTGGTGAAGAACATTGCCCAGTCGTGGGTGTTTGCAACCTGGAGCGTTTCGACGGCATCCTCTTCGCGCGTCGTCATGCCGATGACGCCCTTGCCGCCGCGATGCTGCTGTCGATAGGTGGCGAGCGGCTGGCGCTTTATGTAGCCGCGCCCGGTGATCGTGATCACCACATCCTCGTCGGCGATCAGGTCTTCGTCGCTCATCTCGCGGGTGGCGTCTTGCGCGATCTTCGTGCGTCGCTTCTCGCCAAACTTCTCCTTCATCTTCGCGTACTCGTCGGCGATGATCTTTGCGACGCGCTTCGGATTGCGCAGGATCTCCTCGAGCTCGTCGATGAACTTCAAGACCTCGAGATACTCCTCTTCGATCTTCTTGCGCTCGAGCGCCGCGAGGCGAGCAAGGCGCATGTCGAGGATCGCCTGCGCCTGCAGCTCGCTGAGCTTGAACTTCGACATGAGCTCGGTGCGCGCAACGTCGACGTCGGCGGCGGCGCGAATCGTCTTGATCACCGCGTCGAGGTTGTCGAGGGCGATCTTCAGGCCCTCTAGGATGTGGGCGCGCTCCTTCGCCTTCTTCAGCTCGAACTCGGTGCGTCGGCGCACGATGACGCGGCGGTGCTCGATGTGATGCTGCAACACCGTCTTCAGTGAGAGGGTTTGTGGTTGACCGTCGACGAGGGCGAGCATGTTCAGGCTGAACGCTGAGCGAAGCGGGGTGAGCTTCAACAGTCGGTTCAGCACCTTATGGGGGTTTGCGTCGCGCTTCACCTCGATGTAGATGCGCATCCCGTCGCGGTCGGATTCATCGCGTAGGTCGGCGATTCCCTGGATACGATCCTCTTTCACCAAGTCGGCGATTTTTTCGATGAGCGCTGATTTGTTGACTTGGTACGGAAGTTCGCTGACGATGATCGCAGTGCGATCACCGCGCGCCTCTTCGAAGAAGGTTGTGCCGTCGACCACGACCCGACCGCGACCATGCGCGTACATTTGGCGCACCGCGTCGACTTTTTCGACCGCACCGGTAAGTGGGTTCTTCACATAGTCGTAGCGGTAGAGGATTCCGCCCGTTGGGAAGTCGGGTGCCATCACGTAGGCGCAGAGGTCTTCATTGCTGAGCTGTGGGTTCTCGATGAGTGCGATTGCGGCGTCGGCGACTTCGCCGAGGTTGTGCGGCGGAATGTTCGTCGCCATGCCGACGGCGATCCCCGACGATCCGTTGACGAGAAGGTTCGGCAGTCGCGACGGAAGGACGCTCGGTTCCTTCTGCGTGCCGTCGTAGTTCGGCGTGAAGTCGACCGTTTCATGGTCAATGTCGGCGAGCATCTCGCCGGCGATTGCGGTGAGACGCGCTTCGGTGTAGCGCATCGCCGCGGCGGAGTCGCCGTCGACGGAGCCGAAGTTACCTTGTCCATCGACGAGCGGGTGACGCATCGAGAAGTCTTGGGCAAGACGAACGAGCGCGTCGTAGAGCGCACCGTCGCCGTGCGGGTGGTACTTGCCCATCACCTCGCCGACGATCGCGGCGCATTTTCGGAAGGCGGAGCCTGAGGAGAGGCCCATCTCGCCCATCGTGTAGAGGATGCGGCGGTGCACCGGCTTCAAGCCGTCGCGCACGTCGGGGAGTGCGCGCGCCACGATCACGCTCATCGCGTAATCGAGGTAACTCGTCCGCATCTCGTCTTCGATGCGGATCGATCGCACGCTCTGGTCGAGGACGTCGCTCACGCGGTCGTAGCCTCCCTACCTGCTCTGGGTGCGCGTTTTGCGCCTCGTGATTGTACCCGCGAGGGCGGGTCTGGCGGGTTCCAAGCGGGGGCTGAGCGCGACCTAGACGTCGAGGTTCTGGACCTTGCGCGCCTCGGCCTTGATGAAGTCACGGCGCGGCTCGACGCGCTCGCCCATCAGCATCTCAAAGATCTCGTTCGCGGCGGCCGCGTCTTCGATGCGCGCCTGCAAGAAGCGGCGATTCTCGGGATTCATCGCTGTCTCCCATAGCTGCTCGGCGTTCATTTCGCCGAGCCCCTTGAAGCGCTGCACGCCGACGTTCTTCGTCTTGAACGAGGCGATCGCTGCATCGCGTTCCGTCTCGTTCATGGCGTACTTCGTCTCCTTGCCGGTGCTCACACGGTAGAGCGGCGGCTGTGCGATGTAGAGGTAGCCAGCTTCAATGATCGCTGGCATGTAGCGATAGAAGAAGGTGAGCAGCAGCGTACGAATGTGCGCCCCGTCGACATCGGCGTCGGTCATGATGATGACCTTGTGATAGCGCAGCTTCGCAAGGTCGAAGTTGCTGCTGCTGTCTTGAATTCCGGCGCCGAGCGCAACGATCAAGGTGCGAATGTTGTCGCTGCCGAGGATCTTGTCGATGCGCGCCTTTTCGACGTTGAGCAGCTTGCCGCGCAACGGGAAGATCGCCTGGAAGCGACGATCGCGCCCCTGTTTTGCAGAGCCGCCGGCCGACTCGCCCTCGACGATGTACAACTCGGACTTTGCAGGGTCGCGCTCCTGGCAGTCCGAGAGTTTCCCAGGGAGCGCGCTCCCCTCGAGCGCACCCTTGCGCAACACCAAGTCGCGCGCCTTGCGCGCCGCCTCGCGGCCGCGCGCTGCGTTCAACGCCTGGCGGATCACCTCTTTGCCGTCACCCGGATTCTCTTCAAGGAACTGGGTGAGACCTTCGTTCACCGCCGTCTGCACGATCCCCTTGATCTCTGCCGTGCCGAGCTTCGCCTTTGTCTGGCCTTCGAACTGCGGATCTTCGAGCTTTACCGACACAACGGCGGTGAGGCCTTCGCGCACATCTTCACCAGTGAGATTCGGATCACTCTCTTTGATCGCGCCATTCTTGCGTCCCCAGTCGTTGAGTGAGCTAGTGAGTGCGGCGCGGAATCCGGTGACGTGCGTTCCACCATCGACGGTGTTGATGTTGTTCGCAAAGGCGAGCAGCGTTTCAGACCACGAGTCTCCCTGGTACTGGAACGCCACCTCGACCGCGGTCGTGCCGATGTTGCGTTCGATGTACACCGGGCGGTCGTGTGTCGCCTTGCGCTTGCGATTGAGATGGCGCACGAACGAGACGATGCCGCCTTGGAAGTAGAAGGTGGCCTCGCGGTCGGTGCGGTCGTCGGTGAGCGTTAGCCAGAGTCCTTTATTGAGATACGCGGACTGGCGCATCCGCTCGGCAAGTGTCTCGAATGAGAACTCTGTCGTCGAGAACATCTCAGGATCAGGAAGGAAGCGCGTCGTCGTTCCGCGGCGATCGCCAGCGGGGCCAACCTTTAGCACCTTGGTGCGCGGCGCACCTCGCTCGTACTCCTGCGACCAAATAAATCCGTCGCGCGCAGATTCAACGCGCAGTCGAACGCTCAATGCATTGACGACAGAGACGCCGACGCCGTGAAGGCCACCAGAAACTTTGTAGCCTCCGCCCTCGCCGAATTTTCCTCCGGCGTGCAATACGGTGTGCACCACCTCGAGTGCGTCCTTGCCGGTCGCATGCTTGCCAACGGGCACACCACGTCCGTCATCGCGCACCTCAATGGAGTTGTCGACGCAGATGCGCACGTAGATGCGCGTTGCGTGCCCGGCCATCGCTTCGTCGACGGAGTTGTCGACGACCTCATAAACAAGGTGATGCAAACCGCGCTCATCGGTGGAGCCGATGTACATGCCGGGGCGCTTGCGTACCGCTTCAAGTCCTTCAAGAACCTGAATGCTGGATGCGCCGTATTCGCCAGCAGACTTTTTCGCGGCCACTATGCCTCCCCCTTCATCACGTCGATCAGCCGATCCAACTCTTCGTTCGAGTAGTAGTCGATCACGATCTGTCCGCCACGTCCGTTCGGCTTCACTTTCACGGGCGTGCCGAGTGCGCTCTCTAGTTCGCGTTGCAGCGCTGCGATTTCTGCACTCGGTGGTGCGTCGTTGGCGCGCGTCGAAGTAGCGCCTTTGGCGCCGCTCTTCTTCTCGGGAATCTTACCGCGGGCCGCATCGCGAATCGTCGACGCGGCGGCTTCAGCGCCGCGCACCGTGACCGCATCGCGGACAAATGTGCGCGCGAGCCAGGCCTGCTCAGCCTCTGGCAGACCAACGAGTGCGCGCGCATGACCCTCAGTAAGGCGTCCCGCGATCACCTCTTCTTGCACCTCCGTTGATAGATCAAGGAGGCGCATGGTGTTAGCAACGGTTGCACGCGCCTTCCCGGCGATAACGGCGATGGCATCTTGTGTGAGGCCGAACTCGTCGGCGAGTCGGCGATAGGCGAGCGCGGTGTCGATCGGCGAAAGATCGCTGCGCTGCACGTTCTCGATCAGCGCGAGCTCCAGTCGCCCACGATCACCAACGCTGCGAACAACCGCCGGAATCGTGGCGCGGCCCGCAAGCTTCGACGCACGTAATCGTCGTTCGCCGGCGATCAACGTGTAGCCGTTCGCCCCCTCTTCAACCACGATCGGCTGCAGCACGCCGTGCGCACGAATGCTCTCGGCGAGTGCTGTCAGCTCCGTTTCGTTAAAGCTGAGACGCGGCTGATACGGGTTCGGCTTGATCTGGTTGAGCGGAATCTCTAAGGCGCCGGCGCGCATCACCCCTGCAGCTTCAGCCGCCTCTGGGATGAGTGCGCCAAGGCCGCGCCCAAGACCTGATGCCTTCTTGCTCATCTCGCCCTCCTTTACGCTCGCGCCGCGGACGCTGGTGTCGTGAAGACTCGCGTCGCGAACTCTTCTGCTGCGCGAGCATACGACTCCGCCCCAGGCGTGCCTGGAGCGTAACTGCGAATGGCGATCCCATGGCTCGGCGCCTCTGCAAGGCGCACAGAGCGCGGGACGCGCGCACGGTAGACAAGGTCGCCGAAGTGGCTTTCGACCTCACGGACAACATCAGAGCCGAGTTTCGTGCGTGGATCGAGCATGGTAAGGAGGAAGCCGTTCACCTGAAGAGCGGGATTCAGCCGTTCGCGCACGAGGCGAATCGTTGCCATGAGCTGCGAGAGTCCCTCAAGGGCGTAGTACTCACATTGCACGGGGATGAGGACAGCATCGGCAACCGCGAGGGCACTCACCGTGACGAGGCCAAGGGAGGGCGGGGTGTCCACAAGCACGACCTCTGCCTCCCCCGCGGCACGGAGCCCCACCGCGAGCTGGCGCTCGCCGGTTGTATCGTCGCCGGCGAGCTCCAGATCGATCCCAGCAAGATCGGCCGATCCAGGCACAAGGAAGAGGTTCGGCACGGAGGTGGGCTGGGCAAGCTCCCCGGCGCTCTTACGGTGCACGAGTAGGTCATAGGCGGTCGGAGCGCCAGGGGTGGTCATGAAGCCGAGGCCGCTCGTCAGGTTCCGTTGCGGATCGAGGTCGACAAGGAGCACGCGCCGCCCTGAATGGGCCAGCTCTGCTGCAAGGTTCAGCACCGTCGTGGTCTTCCCCACGCCCCCTTTTTGGTTGGCGCAGACGACGATCGGGGCGTGAGGGGTGGCGCCGGGAGGGGTCAACGTTGTCACGGCGCCAGTGTACAGGAGGCGGGTGATCTCGGGCGCCCGAGCGTTCCACGTGAAACACCCAGAGTGTAACAGTATTCGTAACAATGCTCCACGTGGAACAGATTCACGCCTGCTTCAGGAGGAGTATCCTCTCGACATGGCTCGATCGCTGCTCTTCGTGCTCGGGATGCTCTCCTGCGCCTTTCTCCAGGCGCGGGTGCTCTCAGAACTCGGTCTCGATCGCCTCTTGAACCTCCCTCTCCTCCTATCGGCCCTCTTCGCCACCCCTTATCAGCTGCCGAGCCGGCTCGCCGGCGCAACTGTAGCCGGGCTCACTTTCGATGCCCTTCTCATGCGCCCATTCGGGGTGACCTCGCTTGCACTCTGCGCCGCCGTGCTCGCGGGATCGGCACTTCGCAGCGACGTCGAAGGATGGCCGCGTCGCTTTGGCGCAGCGGGGGCAGCTATCGCCGTTGGCATCGCAGTTGAGGTGCTGCTCTTCACGATCGCAGGAGAGCAGACGGGGCGTGGTTTTGGCATCACCCTCGGCTGGATAGCAATCAACCTGCCGGTTCTTCTGGTCGCTACCTGGGTCGGCTCCCGACGTCGTGAACGTCTGCGGCTCGATTCAACCCTTCGCATGCAGTGATCCAGGCCATGTCGCGGCGACACACGAGTGCCTTCCGTGGGAGCGGTGCCACACGACAATGAAATATGAATATGAATCAGTTTAAGGGAGGCCTCTTCTCTTCTATCGAAAGCGACGCGACGCCGAGCCGTCGCCCGCTGCGCTACGCCGTTGCAATCGCAGCCGTTATTTTTTGCGTCAGCGGGCTCGGCGTACGACTTGCCGCAGTACAGCTCGACAACTCCGGCGCCCGCGGCGCAGGGGTGCTGCTCGCCGATGGCAATCGTGTCGTCGAGATTCCCGTCACACCACCACGCGGGCTGATCTTCGATCGCGCCGGGCGCGTGGTTGCAAAGAACGTTGCGACGTACGCCGTGCAGATTCGCCCCGGCGACCTACCACTACCGATTCGCTCACAGGTCGTAGCGACCCTTGCGTCGATGCTCAACGAAGACCCTGCAGCGATCACCATCGCGATTGACCGTGCGACCGGTTCGCTCTGGGATCCCGTTCGTGTCGCCAACAATGTTGACGAACGTGTGACCCGACTGATTACCGAAGAGCACGAGGCGCTCCCTGGCGTCGAGGTCGTGATCGCCGCGCGCCGCACGTATCCATTCGGGCCACTCATGAGTGCTGTGGTTGGCTACACGGGGCCGATTGACGCGTTGGAGGTCGGCGCGCTCGCGGCCGATGGCTATACCTCGAGTGACCAAATCGGACGCGCTGGAGTGGAGTCGACGTATGAGCGGCAACTGCGCGGGACTCCGGGAGTGCGACAGATTGAGGTCGACGCAAAGGGGCGAACGGTACGCGACCTTGGCCTCGTCTCACTCCCTGTTCCCGGGAGCGATGTGGTGTTGACGATTGATACTGAGGCGCAGCGTCATGCCTACGACGCTCTTGCGTGGGGGGTGAAGGCGGCAGGGAACCGCCAAGGCGTCGTTGCAGCGACCGACCCGCAAAGCGGCGAGATCATCGCCCTCGCGACCCTTCCCACCTACGACGCGAATCTCTTTGCTGAAGGGATCACGAACGAGCAGTACCAGGCGTACCTCAACGACAAGAACGCACCGCTCCTGAACCATGCGGTCGGCTCGTACTATCCACCGGGGAGCACCTACAAGCTCGTGACCTATTCGTGTGCACTCGACGCAGGCCTCGCGAAACCCACAGAAAAGTTTGCCACCGCACCGTATCTCGAAGTCGGTGGCCAAAAGTTTTATGAGTGGAACAAGGCGGGATTCGGGCGCAGCTTCACCATGGCCGAAGGCTTCTCGTACAGCTCCGCCGTCGTCACGTATCAACTCGCTCAGCGCATCAAGATCGACCGACTCGCAGCGTGCGGCGATGCATGGGGATTCGGCGCATCCACCGGGATCGATCTTCCTGGCGAGCTCGACGGCGTTGTCCCCGATCAGGTGTGGGCGCGCGCAACGATCAGTCGCACGCTCTTCGACGGCGAGGTGTTGCAATCCGCGCTCGGTCAGGGGTACGACCTTGCAACACCGCTGCAAGTGATGAACTCGTTCAGCGCGCTCGCGAACGGCGGAACGCGGTGGCGACTCCATGTGGTGAAGGAGCTCCACGCCCCCGACGGAACCGTGACATTTGTTGAGCCGACGCCGCTCGGGAGCGTCGGCATGAAGGACTCAACCTACGCATACATGCGCGCGGCGGCACGCAAGGTCGTGACGAACAGCTACATGACGGCAAACCTCGGCACCATTCCGCTCGCGTTCACTGGGAAGACCGGTACCGCCGAGTACGGCGTGCGCGACAAGCAGGGGCGACTCCCGTTCCACAACTGGATCTCAGGGTTCGTCGCTGCCGACGAGAACTGGTCGGCCACCTCGTCTCGATTCGCCTACGTTGTGTTCATGCATGGAACAAATACGGTGCGCAACGCGGCGATTGAGGTGCTGAAGCTCTACTTGCAGAAGGAGTTCAACCTGACGCGCGACTATCGCATCCCAGGTTCGATGCGCAAGGGGAACTACTACGGTGAGTAGGCTGCGCTCCGTCTCCGGCGGCAGGTTCGCGCGACTCGATCTCGCCGCCGCCGTCGCGACCGCATGCCTCGCCCTGATCGGGCTCGTCATGGCGTGGATCAACACGCGCAGCTACGAGCAGCCGATCATCGGCATCGGCTCGATCTTCACCCGCTCGCTGCTCTGGACCGCCATCGGGGTCGCCGTGTATCTCGTCACCGCCTTCACAAATTGGCGTTGGGTGCGCACCTTCGCCTGGCCGCTCTACTTCGCCAACCTCTTCCTCTTATTCGTTACGCTGGTGTACGGCAAAGACTCTGGAGGGAACGCGCGCGCCCTCGCGCTCTTCGGCATCCCGATCCAATCAAGCGAGCTGGCGAAGATCCTTTGCGTCGTTGCGCTTGCCACCGTGTTGAGCCAAGGCGACCGCGAGCGGAGTGGGCGCCGCGACATTCTCATCACGGCGCTGGTGATCTTTCCGCCGTTCGTTCTTGTGGCACTGCAGCCCGACATGGGAACGGCGCTCGTCCTCGCCGCAGCGCTCTTCGGCGCACTCTTCCTCTCCGGCGTTGCGACGCGGTGGATCGCCCTGCTGAGCACCTTCGCCGCGGCAGCCTTCCCGCTCACCTGGATCCTCTTCGTGAGCGATTATCAAAAGCAGCGCATCCTCGCCTTCATCGATCCGAACGCCGACCCTGCTGGCCCGCGCTATCAACTCTTCCGTTCACTTGAGGCGATCGCAGGCGGCGGCGCCTTCGGCATCGGCTTCGACGGAACGGCGCTCGCCAACCCACTCCCAGTGCAGGAGAGCGACTTCGTCTTCGCAGCGTTGGTGCGTAGCTTCGGGTTTGTCGCGGGGGCGCTGGTGATCGGCCTGGTCGGCCTACTGGTCGCGCGCCTCGTCTGGCACGCTTGGAACTCTCCCGACACCTTTGGTGTGGTGCTGGGGGGCGGCCTCGCGGCGGTCGTCCTCTTCCAGGCGCTCGTGAACATCGGCATGAACCTCGGCATCGCGCCGATCACCGGGATCCCGCTCCCTTTCGTGAGCTACGGCGGCGCCTCGCTCGTCTCACTAGCGTTCGGGCTTGGACTGGTGCAGAGCCACCGCGTGCACGCTGGGGCCGTCGACTAACTCCAGCCGAGGTAAGGGACCAGGGGTGACGCAGAATGTAACATTGCTCGTGCGCTGCCCGGGGCGACGTGGAACCCGCTTCGGTTGACGCTCCGTGCGGGGAGACCCTAGACTCCGACTCCCGCATCTGACCAGTTCGTCAGGTTGCGACCGCCCGCACCGGGCGCACATATAGAAGGAAGAGCATCGACATGTACGCAGTGATCGAGACCGGCGGTAAGCAGTACCGCGTGGAGTACGGCAAGGAGCTCCATGTGGAGCTGCTCGACGCTACCCCTGGGAGCGAGGTCACCTTCGATCGCGTCCTGCTCGTCCGCACCGACGATGCAACGCAGGTCGGCGCACCCATCGTCTCCGGCGCAAAGGTCACGGCACTCGTCGTTGGCCAGGAGCGCGGCGTGAAGTCGATCAGCTTCAAGTACCGCCCGAAGGCGCGCAGCCGCATCATGAAGGGGCATCGCCAGGAGCTGCACCTCGTGCGCATCAGCGAGATCTCCTTTGGTGGAGTGAGCGCGAAAGCTGCAGCCGAGAAGATCGAGGGCGCGCGCGCCGCTGAGGCTGCCGCGAACGCCAAGGTCGCCGCCGAGCGCGCGAAGTCCGACGCGGCACTTGCGGCAAAGCTCAACGTTGCACCAGCAGAGAGCGACGCGCCGAAGGCCGCCGCGAAGAAGCCGGCGTCGACGACCGCTGCAGCCGCCACCAAGCCAGTTGCTGCAAAGCCCGCGGCAAAGAAGCCCGCGGCAAAGAAGCCTGCAACCAAGAAGAGCGACGCCGAGTAACGGCGCAATCACACAGAGGAGGATCCGACCATGGCACATAAGAAGGCAGGATCGAGCAGCCGCAACGGGCGCGACAGCGCCGGTCAACGCCTTGGCGTGAAGGTCGGCGACGGCCAGGCGATCAACGCTGGCGGCATCATCGTGCGCCAGCGCGGTACGCAGTTCGTTGCCGGGAACGGCGCCGGGCTCGGCAGCGACTACACCATCTATGCAACGGTGACCGGCACGGTGAAGTTCGACTTCGCCTCGCGCCTCAAGAAGCGCGTCCGCGTCATCGAGAAGAGCGCGTAGGGGGCCGCCGATGAAGCCGGAGATCCATCCGAAGTACGGCGAGATCCAGATCACGTGCCTCGCATGCAGCACGAAGTTTGCTGTTGGCTCGACGCGACCAGGCGAGATGAAGACCGAAGTCTGCTCGAACTGCCACCCGTTCTTTACGGGGAAGCAGGTCATCCTCGACACGGCCGGTCAGGTCGAGCGCTTCCAGAAGCGCCTCGGTCGCTCGCGCTGATCGCCGTGCGGCGCCCACGCGGCGTCGCGAGTTCGCGCGCCCTTAGCGCAGCTACCCTTCGCGCGATCACGCGCTTCGCCGTGACCGCTGAACCTGTCGCCTACGGCGGTCAAGCGCTCGTCGATGGCGTGTTGATGCGCGGCCGCACCCATGTCGGCGTTGCCTTTCGCGCAAAGGACGGCTCCATCGCAACCGCAACCGAGGCACTCGGGGGCGGCGTAGTTCGTCGCGCGCTCGCGAAGATTCCAGCTGGGCGCGGCGTGGTGGTGCTGTGGGAGACACTCGCACTCGGAAGTCGCTGGCTCTTGCGCAGCGCCGAAGTTTCAGCTGGCGACGAGGGGTCGGAGAACAGCAGCCGCGCATTCGGCGCGCTCGTGCTCGTCATGACGCTCGTCTTGGCGATCGGCGTATTTAATGTGCTCCCCGCGGTCGCGTCAACGCTGCTCGTGCGCGCACTCGGATTCAACTCCCTGCTGCTTGAACGCGCGGTCGACGGGATCATGCAAATGGGGATTCTTATCGGCTACCTCTCGCTCGTTGGGCGCAGCAGCGACGTGGATCGCACCTATCGCTATCACGGCGCTGAGCACCGGGCGATTCACGCCTACGAAAACGGTCAGGCGTTGACGCGCAAAAACCTCGGCACGTGGCCAACGGCGCATCCGCGGTGCGGCACCGAGTTCCTCGTCGTGGTGATCTTGGTCAGCCTCGTCGCCTTCTCGCTGCTCGGGCGGCTTGATCCGCTTGCAACGGTGTTGAGTCGCGTGGTGGGAATTCCGCTCGTTGCCGGGATCTCGTACGAGATCCTTCGACTGCTCGGCCGCTATCGCAACAATCCGATCGCTCACGCGCTCGCGGCACCCGGCCTTGCGGTGCAGCGAATCACCACGCGACAGCCCGACGAAGCGATGCACGATGTGGCAATCGCAGCGCTCGAAGCGGCGCTCGTCGCGGAAGGGGCTGCGATCCCTGCTGGCTCAGAGCGACCTGCAACGCGCCCGCTTCCAGCCGCTACCAAAAAGGGCGAGGCGCGCTGATGGCTGACGCAGCGCAACTCGACGCGCGACTCGCCGCCGCAATCAAGGCGCGCGGCGAACTTGAGGCGCAGCTCATCCTCCCCGAGGTTCTTGCCGACCACACGGCACTCGCGCGCATCGGGCGAGAGCTCGCGCGCACCGCACCACTCGCCGCCGCGGCCGCGAACCTTGCCGCCGCACGCAAGCGCATCGCTGAGGCGCGGACGATCGACGGCGACGCTGGGGCCGACGCCGAGATGCGCACGCTCGCCGCAGCCGACCGTGCCGACGCTGAGCAGATCGAGCGCGATCTGCTCGAGCGCCTTCCGACGCTCCTCCTCGACCCCGACCCGAACGACGGCCGTGACGTGCTCATCGAGGTACGTCCTGGGGCGGGTGGTGATGAGGCGGCGATCTTCGCCGGTGAGCTCGTGCGCGCCTATTTGCGCTACGCCGAGCGGCGTGGCTGGCGCGCCGAAGTCGACGCGATGAACGAGACCGCGCTCGGCGGCGTGCGCGAGGCGGTGATCGAGGTCGTTGGCGACGGTGCGTGGACCGCTTTCAAGTGGGAGGCGGGGGTGCACCGCATTCAACGTGTGCCCGCGACTGAGTCGGCGGGGCGCATCCATACGAGCACGGCAACGGTGGTCGTGCTCCCCGTTGCCGAACCCGTTGACCTGGTGATCCCTGAATCGGAGCTACGCATCGACGTGAAGCGCGCATCAGGGCACGGCGGCCAGGGGGTGAACACCACCGACTCCGCCGTGCGCATCACCCACATTCCGTCGGGGACCGTGGTGGAGATGCAAGACGAGCGCAGCCAGCTGCGCAACAAGGAGAAGGGGATGGCGATCTTGCGCAGCCGTCTCCTCGCCGCAGAGCTCGAACGACGTCGCGCGGCAGACTCCAAGGCGCGCAAAGCATTGATTGGGACCGGTGACCGGAGCGAAAAGATTCGCACCTACAACGGCCCGCAGAACCGCGTCACCGATCACCGCATCGGCTTCGATCGTTTCGACGTTCCCGGAGTTCTCGCCGGAGAACTCCTCCCCTTTCATGAGGCGCTCGCCGCCGCCGAGCAGGCGGCGCGACTCGCCGATGACGGTGCGCAGTGAGCGGCGAACCGGCGATCACGCGCGAGGCTGACGGCCCCGCACTGTTGCGCGACGCATCCGCGGCGCTCGAAGCGGCGGGGAGTTCATCACCGCGCCTCGACGCCGAGCTGCTGCTCGCCGCACTCCTTGGCACGCGCGTCGCAACGCTGCGCACCGCAGTCGCCGCCGGATTTCCGCTGCCACTCCCGGTAACCTCTGAACTCCCCGATCCCGACGCGCTCGAAGAGCGTCACCCGGCGCTCGCTGCAACACTGCGCGGTGCACGTGCGGCGATGAGCGAAGGTGACGCTGCGTTGGCGCTCAACGTGCTCGTACGCGCGCGCGCGGCGGGGCGGCCGGTGAGCCACCTTACGGGGCGTCGCGGATTCCGGTCGATCGACCTGCTCATCACCCCCGACGTTCTCGACCCACGCCCAGAGAGCGAGCTGATCATCGAGACAGCGCTCGCGTACCTTGGCGATCGCGTCGCGGCATCACGCGCGCTCGGTCGCGCACCGCAACCACTCACCGCCGCCGAGATCGGCACGGGGAGCGGCGCGCTCGCCGTGACGCTCGCCCTCGAGTCGCCCGCGCCGCTTCGCTTTACCGCGACAGACATCTCAGGCGAGGCGCTCGCCGTCGCGCGCTCCAACGCGCTGCGTGCCGGCGTCGGCGCGCGCATCTCGTTGCTGCATGGTGACCTTGCCGAGCCGCTCGTGGCATCACGCGCGCCCGGAGATCCGCCGCATCTCGACCTGCTCATCGCCAACCTTCCGTACGTTCCGAGCGAAGACGTTGATGCGGCACGCGATGCGGCGCGGGCAGCCGCCTCGTTCAACGATGCGCGCGCCGAGGGTTCTCCCGGTGCGCCGCGCGACCTTTCACGCATCGCGATTGCAGCGGAGCCGCGCCTCGCCCTTGACGGCGGGGCCGACGGTCTTGACGTGATCCGCCGACTGATCGCCGAACTTCCTCGTCTCCTTCGTCCTGGGGGCGTTGCGATCCTCGAGTTTGGCGACGGACAGGGTGACGCGATCATGCGCCTTGCCGACGGCCTTGGCCTCGGTTGGCGTGCGGCGCTGCGCAGCGATCTTTCTGGGCGCGCACGGGTCATTGAGATCCGTCGCGGCGGCTGATGTCGCGAGCCGTCGTGAGCAACGAGGGACCAATCAAGCTTCTCGTCATGGATCTCGACGGAACGTTGCTTCCACATGACGGCGAAATCTCGGCACGCACGATCGCCGCGATTCGTGCCGCGCGCGATCTTGGCGTGCACACCACCATCTCCTCAGGGCGCAACATCCCGAGCTTCTTGCATCATGCCCAGCGCGTTGGAGTCAACGGTCCGCTCCTCGGCATGCAGGGCGCGATCGCGCGCGAACTTCCCGTCGCGGGAGAGGAGGGGCTCGGCAAGTTGCTGCGCCACGTTCCGTTCCCTTCGCATCTCGGCGCGCGCGCCGTTGCGTGGTGCAGCGAGAACGGCCTCTGGGGTCACGCGGTGATCCGCGAGCTCTATCGCTTCGATGAGCGCGATCCGCATCGCGCCACCTACGAGAAGTGGTTCGGCCCGAATTCTCCGGAGCGGCTCGACGCCGTTGAGGACCTCGTCGCGCACCTGGTGAGCAAGCGCCTCTTCCTCTCTAAGGTGGTTGCGCACGCTCCGGCCGGTCACCCAGAGTCGTCACTCGCATCAGCCCGCGCTGCGCTCGGCGGCGAACTCGACGTGACGATCAGTCACCCCGAGTACTTGGAGTTCACCGCTCCTGGGGTCAATAAAGGGAGCGGCGTTCGCTGGCTCTCCCGCCGCCTCGGTATCCCGCTCGCCCAAACGATGGCGATCGGTGACCAGCACAACGACCTTGAGATGATCCAAGCCGTTGGGCACGGCGTGGCAATGGCGGGGGCCCCCGAGGCGGTGCAGGCCGCCGCACGGTATGTGGCACCCCCCGTCGACGAGGACGGCGCCGCGCGCATGATCGAGCGCCTGATCCTCGGATCGGGGGGAGAATAGGGGCATGGCTGACCACGACCCGCTCATGGATCGTTCAATTCGCGATCTCGACCCCGCGATTGCTGACGCGATCGCGCGAGAGTCGCGCCGTCAGCGCGATCACATTGAGCTGATCGCATCGGAGAACTACACCTACGCCGCCGTGCGCGAGGCGCAGGGATCGGTGCTTACGAACAAGTACGCCGAGGGCTACCCAGGGAAGCGCTACTACGCAGGGTGCGAATTTGTCGACGACGTCGAGAACCTCGCCCGCGAGCGCGCACTGCAGCTCTACCCGGGGAGCGAGCATGTGAATGTGCAGCCGCACTCCGGGGCGTCGGCGAACCTCGCTGCGTTCGCAGCGTCGATGCAGCCAGGCGATCGTTTCGTCGCCATGGACCTTTCACAGGGTGGTCACCTCTCGCACGGTGCCGCGGTGAACGTTTCGGGCAAGTGGTTCTCGCCGACCTTTTACGGCGTACGCCCCGACGACGGCCTCGTCGACTGGGATGGCGTCGAGCGCGCCGTTGCAACCGCAAAGCCGAAGATCGTGATCGCCGGCGCATCGGCGTATCCGCGCACGCTCGACTTCGAACGATTCGCCGCCATCGCGCACGCGCACGGCGCACAACTTCTCGTCGATATGGCGCACATCTCTGGCCTTGTTGCGGCGGGCGTGCACCCGAGCCCCTTTCCGCATGCGGACTGGGTCACGAGCACCACACACAAGACGTTGCGCGGCCCGCGCGCCGGGATCGCCTTCGCCCGTGCCGAGAGTGCCGCCGCAATCGACAAGGCAGTCTTCCCTGGGCTACAGGGCGGACCGCTCATGCATGTGATTGCGGCGAAGGCGGTCGCCTTCGGCCTCGCGTTGCGCCCTGAGTTCCGCGACTACATGCAGCGCACGCTCGACAACGCGAAGGCGCTCTCCAACGCACTGGCCGCAAACGGATTCCGCGTGATCACCGGCGGCACCGACAACCACTTGATCCTCTGTGATGTGACACCGCTCGGCGTTACAGGAAAAGAGGCGACCGCCGCGCTCGAGTCGATCGGGGTCACGATCAACAAGAACAGCATTCCTGGTGAGACACGCTCACCAATGGTGACGAGCGGCGTGCGCTACGGAACACCCGCCGCGACCACACGTGGCATGGGCGCACGGGAGATGGAGCAGATCGCAACCTGGTCCGCCGAGGCGATCGCAGCGCGCGAGAACCCGGCAGCGCTTGCCGCGATCGAGCGCGAGGTTTCGAAGGTGGCTCGCGAATTCCCCGTGCCCGGTATCGACGCGCGAACGCTCGCCGACGAGTCACCGAGCGTTCGGCACACGGCAACTTCCGACGCACCGTGACGCTCGGCGTCGCGCTGATTGCCTTCCTCGCTGCGGCACTGATCTCACTTGTCGGCACCGTGCTTGTGCGTACGCTGGCGCTGCGCTATGGCATCGCCGATCATCCGAACGAACGACGCATCAACACGCGACCGGTGCCACGCGCCGGCGGCGTCGCCGTTGCCGTATCGTTCGTCGTCGTCGGCACCGTGCTCGTGCTTGCCGCCGCACCGCTCGGCATCACCACCGGTCACGTGCCGCTCACGAACGGCGGGATCGCAGCGCTCCTTCTCGGCACGCTCGTAGCGGCGCTCCTCGGATTCATCGACGATCGCTACGATCTGCGCGCGCGGTGGCAGTTCGCCACACAGCTCGGTGTGGCGCTCGTGCCGATCGCCTTCGGCCTGCGCGTTGCGGTGCTCACCAATCCGTTCGGTTCGAGCGACCTGCTCCTTCCTGACGCGCTTGGCCTTGGCGTCACGATCTTTTGGATACTCGGCATGCAGAACGCGATGAACTTTATCGACGGTCTCGATGGCCTCTCTGGTGGCATCGCCGCGATCGCTGCGCTGACTCTCGCGGTGATCGCAGTGCCGACCACGCCGCTCCTAGCAGCGCTCTGCGTCGCGCTCGCCGGCGCACTCGTCGGCTTCTTGCGTCACAACTTTCACCCTGCGTCGATTTACATAGGAACGAGCGGCATCCTCTCCGTCGCCTATGCGCTCGCCACCATCTCGCTCCTTGGAACGGCAAAGGTTGCAGCAGCGCTCCTCATCCTCGGCGTGCCGATCATCGACGCCTTCTTCGTGATCTCGGGCCGCATCGCCGCGGGGCGCTCCCCCTTTAGCCCCGACAACACGCACATCCACCGCCGACTCCTAGACGCCGGGATCGGCCACCGGGCAGCCGTTCTGGTGATCTACGCGATCACCGCAGCCCTCTCCCTCGCCGCACTGCTCCTTACTGGGAGCGCCGCGCTCTACGCGTTTGCCGGGGTGCTCCTCGCACTCGGCGCCGCCATCCTCTATCTCTCCCGCAGGGGGGAGGGGGGTCGATGAGCGGCCAAGGCGACGCACGCGACCCTCGTCTAGAATCCGATCCCCAAGCGGATCGCTCGGTGGGGCTGACCAGCATCGGCGGCAAGAGCGCGTACATCGTCCTCTTCTCGCAGATCGGGATCACCCTCCTCGTCGCGAACCTCGGGGGCGCACTGCTCGGCCACTGGGTCGACGGCCTGCTCGGCAGCGGTCCGCTCCTCCTGGTCGTTGGGTTCATGATCGGGTTCGTCGTCGGTGCCCTCGGCGCGGCGCAACTGATTACTCGGGCGCTCAAGCGCTTCGAGGAGCTCGACGCGATCGACAAGGCTGAGAGGCTTGCGCGTCGCATTAAAGAGACCGAGCGCTGGGAGTCGGAACGAAAGGAGGAGCGATGAGCGTAGCAACCGGGCGAGCGAGTTCGACAAAGCGCACCCTCCTCATCGGCGCACTACTCGTCGTCGTCCTCGATGTCGTCGCCTACATCATCAGCAACGGCGAAGGGCTCGTTGGATTTCCTGGTGGCGTGATCAAGCTCGCACTCGAGCCGATCGTGCCGCACGCCGTGATCAACCTCGGCAGCGAAGAGCACCACGTTGCAACGCTCTTCGATTTCTACCCGAGCATCACCGGCTCAATCATCATGAGCTGGGTCGTCATGGCGGTGATCATCCTTGGCCTCGCCGTCGCGGCGCGCGGCCTCAAGGAGATTCCCGGCAAAGTGCAGAACGTACTGGAGTTTGCGATCGAAGGACTCTCCGGATTTGCGATGGGGATCGGCGGGCCAGGTGCCAAGCCGTTCATCACCTTCTTCCTCGCCTGCTTCCTTTTCATCGCCGTCTCCAACTGGTCGGGCCTGATCCCTGGCGTCGGGCGCATCCATGCGTTTCGCGCACCAACGAGCGACGTGAATGTGACCGTCGGCCTCGCCCTCGTCGCCTTCGTCTACTTCCACTATCAGGGCGTGCGTGCGCTCGGCATCGGCGGCTATCTCAGCAAGTTCTTCACCCTCAAGGGAGGACCGATCGGCCTCTTCGTCGGCGTGCTCGAGTTCTTCCTTGAGCTGGTGAAGCCGATCACACTGGCGATGCGACTCTTCGGCAACATCTACGGCGGTGAGCTGGCGCTCACGGTGATGACCACCATCACCCTCGCCTTCATCCCCATGGCCCTCTACGGCCTCGAGCTCTTTGTCGGGCTGATGCAGGGGATCATCTTCAGCGTGCTCGTCTTGGTCTTCACCATGCTCGCCATGGAGGGGCACCACGAAGAGGGGCACGAGGAGCATCACGAGCCGGCGGGAGCCGGGGGTACGACGGCAGGAGCCGGAACGGAAGTTGCGGCACACTAGCCGCAGCTGATAGCAGCGCGGTCGAGCGATCGGCAGGAGTCCGATCGGCGGCCACAGTAGGAGGTACGAACCATGGACAAGCTTCAGGCGGGCATCGCGGCCCTCGGCGTGATCGGACCGGCCCTCGGCGTAGGTATCGCCACGGCAGCCGCAGCTAGCGCGATCGGGCGCAATCCAGAAGCGGCCGGCGCAGTGCGCGGCGTCTTCATTATCGGTGCAGCGTTCGCAGAAGGCCTCGGCGTTCTTGCGATCGTTCTCGGCATCCTCTCGCTCGTTCTCTAAGGCGCGCGAGAAGTAGTGCAGGTGTACGACATGATCCACGGACTGGTTGGGGTGATCAGGTTTGCCGAAGCGGCCGCCGAAGGCGGGGCCGCTGAAGCGGGGCTGAGCTTCAACCTCTTCTGGATCCTCGTCTCGGCGGCAAACTTTGGCTTCTTCATTCTCGTCATCCGCGCCGTCGCCCTTGGGCCGATCACGAAGATGCTCGACGAACGACGGGAGCGGATCGAGCGTGGGCTGCGCGACGCTGCCGACGCGGCGCTCGCAAAGAGCCGCGCCGAAACCGATGCCGCTACGGCGATGTCGGAGGCGCGCCGCGAGGCGACCGCACTCCGTGCTGGCGCCGAAAAGGCGGCGGCGCAAATTCGTGACGAGCAGGTCGCGGTACTCAAGGCTGAACTCGACCGCATGCGCGCCGACGCGACCGCGGAGATCGAGGCGGCGCGCGTCAGCGCACTCGTGTCGATTCGCGGCGAGGTCGCCGACCTTGCAATCAGCGCAGCATCGAAGGTGATCGGCGCCTCGATGGACGGCGAACGTCAGAAGAAGCTCGTCGAAGAGTTCCTCGCCGAGAACGCAGGAAAGAAGAACTGATCCATGGATCGACCCCTCGGCACCGCACGACGCTACGCAGCGGCGATTCTCGACCTGGCCGCCGACGCGGTTAGCGCCGAGGCGCAAGTTGCGGAGCTTGAGCGCGCCGCCGAGGTGGTGCGCGCCCCTGGCGCGCGCCTCATCCTCGACGACCCGCGCGCGGCGACCGCCGATCGCGTGGCCGCCTTGGAGCGCGCGGCGGGTGGCGCGTTCGGCGCACACACCCGTTCGCTACTGACCATGCTCGCCGCACGACGACGACTCGCCGACGTCCCCGCGATCGCCGAGGCGGCGCGCGAGGAGATCGACGAGCGGGCCGGCGCAACGCAGGTGCGTGTCAGCGCAGCGTCGGAGCTCGGCGCAACTGAGCGCGCAGGGCTAGAGGCGCAGGCGACGCAGATCGCCGGCGGCCAGGTGCGCATGAGCTACGACATCGACGCGAGCCTCGTCGGCGGAGTGACCCTCCGCGTCGGGGACCGAATGATCGATGGAAGTGTGAAGGGGCGGCTCGCGCGCATGCGCGAGCGAATCCTCTCGGCTGCGGGCTGACCGCGGACGACTGAGAAGACGAGGAGCGAAGAGAGCATGGCGATCCGATCAGACGAGATCATCAGCATCCTGAAGTCGCAGATTGCGGGCTTCGACGGCAGCGCGGAGACGCGCACCGTCGGCACCGTTGTTGAGGTCGGTGACGGCATCGCGCAGATCTACGGACTCTCTGGCGCCCTCTCATCGGAACTCCTTGAGTTCCCTGGCGGCGTTGCCGGCATGGCGCTCAACCTCGGCGAAGAAACCGTCGGCGCTGTGCTCCTCGGCGATGCCAAGAGCATCAAAGAGGGCGACACGGTCAAGACGACCGGACGCGTCGTCGAGGTCCCCGTTGGCGCTGAGCTGATCGGTCGCGTCATCGATCCGCTCGGTCGGCCACTCGACGGCAAGGGACCGATCAACGCGAAGAAGCGTCGCCCCGTGGAGCGCATCGCTCCGGGCGTGATCACGCGCAAGGGCGTCGAGACGCCGATGCAGACCGGCATCAAGGCCGTCGATGCGCTCATCCCGATCGGTCGCGGCCAGCGCGAGCTGATCATCGGCGACCGCCAGACCGGCAAGACTGCCGTGGCGATCGACACGATCATCAACCAGAAGGGGAAGGGCCTCGTCTGCATCTACGTGGCGATCGGCCAGAAGATGTCAACGGTGCGCAACGTTGTTGCGACGCTCGAGAAGCACGGCGCAATGGGCCACACCGTGGTCGTGGTCGCCGGCGCCGAGGACCCGGCACCGCTTCAGTACCTCGCGCCGTTCTCGGGATGCGCGATCGGCGAAGAGATCATGGAAGACGGCGTCACGATCGACGGCACCCTGGTACGCGACGCGCTCTGCGTGTACGACGACCTTTCGAAGCACGCCGTGGCCTATCGCGAGATGGCGCTGCTCTTGCGCCGCCCACCTGGCCGCGAGGCGTACCCAGGCGACGTCTTCTACCTGCACAGCCGACTCTTGGAGCGCGCAGCGCGACTCTCCGACGCACTCGGCGGCGGATCGCTCACGGCGCTCCCGATCATCGAGACGCAGGCGGGCGACGTGTCGGCGTACATTCCGACGAACGTCATCTCCATCACCGACGGGCAGATCTTCCTGGAGACCGACCTCTTCATCGCAGGGCAGCGCCCGGCGGTCAACGTCGGAATCTCCGTCTCGCGCGTTGGCTCCGCCGCGCAGACCAAGGCGATGAAGAAGGTCGCCGGCCCGTTGAAGCTCGACCTTGCGCAGTTCCGCGAGCTTGCGGCGTTCGCACAGTTCGCCGGCGACCTCGACAAAGCGACGCGCGACCAGCTGACGCGCGGCGAGAAGCTCTCGGCGATCATTCGCCAGCCGCAGTACCAGCCGGCGTCGCTGGAGAAGCAGGTGACGATGCTCTATATCGCGTCGAAGGGGAAGCTCGACGACGTACCGACGCCGCGCGTCGCGGAGTTCGAGTCGGGCTTCATCGCCTTCCTCGAGCGCGAGCGCCCGAAGGTGTTGAGCGAGATCGCCACGTCGAAGCAACTCAGCGACGACACGGCGAAGGGTCTCGACGAGGCGGTCGACGCCTTCCGCAAGGACTTCCTCGCCTAATGCCAAGCCAGCGCGAGATCCGACGTCGTATCGGTGCGGTAAAGAACATCCGCCAGATCACGCGCGCCATGCAGTTCGTTGCAGCGTCAAAGTTGAAGCGCGCGCAAGAGTCGACGCTTGCGGCGCGACCTTACGGATCTTCGATCGATGAGGTGATCGCCGACCTTGCCGCCGTGATCGGCGCCGAGGGGCACCCGCTCCTGCACACCCCCGAGACTGGGAGCGCCAAGCTGCTCGTGCTCTTCACCAGCGACCGCGGCCTTGCCGGGGCGCTCAACTCCAACCTGATTCGCCACGCACTCAAGGAGCTCGAGAGCGCGGGCGAGGGGACGCGCATCGTGACCGTCGGCAAGAAGGGGCGCGACGCCCTGGCACGCGGCGGCTACGAGATCACCGCCGCCTTCCCTGGATTCGGCGACAAGCCGACCTTCGCCGACGTCACGCCGCTCGTGCGCTTGCTCGTCGACGACTTCCTCGGCGGACGCGCCGCCTCCGTCACGCTCATCCATCCAGTCTTCGTGTCAACGCTCGTACAGCGCCCCGAGGCGGTGCAGCTGCTCCCCATTCGACCGTCGGCCGACACGGCGGGGATTCCCGGGAACCAGTTCCTCTTCGAGCCCGATCCCGCAACGGTGCTCGAGGCGCTGCTCCCGCGCTACACGGCGACGCGCGTCTTTCAGGCGGTGCTCGAGAGCACCGCGTGCGAGCAGTCGAGCCGCATGGTTGCAATGAAGAACGCCACCGAGAGCGCGAGCGACATCATCGCCGCGCAGACGCTCATCTACAACAAGGTGCGACAGGCAAACATCACGCGCGAGATGATCGAGATCGCCTCAGGGGCGAGCGCTGCGTAAGCGGCGCACCAGAACGTCGTAGTCAACTCAGGCAGAGCAGAGAGGCAAGGAGGCAAGATGGCAAACGCAGCGGCAACAACGAGCGGATCGGTTGGAACGGTCGTACAGGTGACCGGCCCAGTTGTCGATATCGAATTCCCGGCGCGCGAGCTCCCGGCGATCTACAACGCGGTGAGCATCGATCGTGGCGGTGATCCGCTCGTCGTCGAGGTGCAGCAGCATCTCGGCAACAACCGCGTGCGCGCCGTCGCCATGACCACGACCGACGGCCTCGCCCGCGGCGTGAAGGCGACCGACCTCGGCGCGCCGATCTCGGTGCCGGTCGGAGCGGGAACGCTCGGCCGCGTCTTCAACGTGCTCGGCAACCCGATCGACGAAGAGGGCACCGTCAAGTCCGACAAGCGCCTTCCGATCCATCGCTCGGCGCCGATCTACGACGACCTCACCACCGAGACCGAACTCTTCGAGACCGGCATCAAGGTCATCGACCTTGTCTGTCCGTTCAAGAAGGGCGGAAAGATCGGCATCTTCGGCGGAGCCGGCGTCGGCAAGACCGTCGTGATCCAGGAGCTCATCCGCAACGTTGCGCAGGAGCACTCCGGCTACTCCGTCTTCGCGGGCGTCGGCGAGCGATCGCGCGAAGGGAACGACTTGATCAAGGAGATGCGCGACTCCGGCGTTATCGACAAGACCGTGATGGTCTTCGGGCAGATGAACGAGCCGCCTGGGGCGCGCCTTCGCGTCGCCCTTTCGGGATTGACGATGGCCGAGTACTTCCGCGACGAAGAGGGTCGTGACGTGCTGCTGTTCATCGACAACATCTTCCGCTTCACACAGGCGGGCTCGGAAGTCTCCGCGCTCCTCGGCCGCATGCCGAGCGCTGTGGGATATCAGCCGAACCTTGCGACGGAGATGGCGGCGCTCCAGGAGCGCATCACCTCGACGAAGAAGGGTTCGATCAC
>JBPCTG010000067.1:0-7621 GCA_051006395.1 Candidatus Limnocylindrus sp. | reverse complement strand
GAATCTGTGTGCGCCACAAGTTTGCAGCGCGGTGCTGGCATGGCGCTTGTTGCGTCGATCGCCCTTGCGGCGCGCTCCACCCGCGCGCTCGGCACTTCAGCGATCGCCCTCGCCTGGGTCGCAGCAGGGCGCATTGACGCGTATGTTCAAGACGCGAATCTCAGCCTCTGGGATATCGCTGGGCCTGGGGTGATCGCCGTCGAGGCGGGTGCGGTCGTCGAAGGGCTCAACGGTGAGCCGTGGCTGAACCTCGATGCGGCAAAGGAGTCGCGCATCATTGCAAGTACGCCTGGAATCGTTGCTGAGGTGCGTTCGGCGATCCGCCGCTAGAACGGCAGTCAGATCAGCAGCGGCAGCATGCTCGTTGCGCTATCGCGCGAGCAGCGCGCGGAGGCTGCGCAGGTCGCTCCGAAAGATCGCGGCGAGGATCGGGCGCTGCAGGAATCCGCCGAGCGTTCCGAAGAGCGGCGGTCGCAGATACTCCATCCAATCCACGCGCGTGTGCGTTGCATCGAGCGCGACGAGGTTGATCACCCCCTCGCCAACGAAGCGCCCCTCATGGCGAATGGCGAAGGTGTGTGGCGGCTCGTAGCGCGTGATCACCACCTCGTCGGTGGTGCTGATACCAAAGATGCGTACCGTGGCGCGTCCGCGCGAGGCGACGCCGACAGGAGGCGGGGTGAGCATCTCGACGTGCTTCATCTCGTGCATCCACTCCGGCTGTCGATCGATGTCGGAGAGCAGCTCCCAGGCGCGCGTGATCGGCGCCTCCACGACGATCGAGAGGTGAATCTCGGGTCGAGCGATCCGTCCCGCTGCCACGAGGCGGGCGAGGAGCGCGTCGGCGACGAAAGCCGCGAGCAGGGCACCAACGAGCGCTGCGACGGCGAGCGGGAGGAGGGGGAGGGCGTCGCTCATCTGCAGTCGCCTGAGCGTGGGGAGCGGGGTTGCGTGGTCACCCCCGCATCCTCTCATGGGGCGCTACGATTCGGGTGCAGTGCAGACCTTCGATTTCCTCGAGCAGATCCCCGACACAGATCCGGCCGATACAGCGCGGTTGATTGCCGAGCTGGAGCGCTCGGTCACCGCCCACGGCCCAGAGCGGGCGCGCCTCTTGATGATGCGGCTCATGGCCCGCGCCCGAGACCTAGGCGTTGACCTGCCGACGCTCGCCACCACGCCGTACATCAACACGATCAAGACGACCGACGAGCCGACCTTCCCGGGTGACGAGGCGATGGAGCTGCGGATCCGCCAGATCATTCGCTGGAACGCGGCGGCGATGGTGCTCCGCGCCAACAAGGCGAACCCTGGCATCGGCGGCCACCTCGCCACCTACGCGAGCGCGGCGAGCCTCTACGAGGTCGGCTTCAACCACTTCTTCCGCGGCAAGGCGACGGGGGCGGGCGACCAGGTCTTCTATCAGGGCCACGCGGCGCCTGGGATTTACGCCCGCGCCTATCTCGAGGGGCGACTCAGCGCACCGCAGCTCGATCGCTACCGTCTTGAGGCGGCGGGAACCGGCGGCCTCCCCTCGTATCCGCATCCGCGACTCCTCCCCGACTTCTGGGAGTTCCCAACCGTCTCGATGGGGCTCGGTGGGATCGGCTCGATTTATCAGGCGCGCTACAACCGCTACCTGGAGAATCGCGGCCTTGCGGCGACTGGCGCAAGTCGCGTCTGGGCTTTCCTCGGCGACGGCGAGATGGACGAGCCTGAGTCGGCCGGCGCGCTCACCGTTGCGGCGCGTGAGGGGCTCGACAACCTCACATGGGTGGTGAACTGCAATCTGCAGCGCCTCGATGGTCCGGTGCGCGGCAACGGCAAGATCATCCAAGAGCTCGAGGGGCTCTTCCGCGGCGCAGGATGGAACGTGATCAAGGTCATCTGGAGCCGCGAGTGGGACGAGCTGCTCGCCAAGGACGACGCTGGTCACCTCGTTCGCAAGATGGACTCCACCGTGGACGGCGAGTTCCAGAAGTACATCGTCGCAGGCGGTGCCTACATTCGCGAGCACTTCTTCGGGCCTGAGCCTGAGTTGCAGTCGCTCGTCGCGCACCTTTCTGACAACGACATCGTGCGCCTCCGCCGCGGAGGGCACGACTATCGCAAGATTCACGCCGCGTATGCCGCGGCAACCGCGCACAAGGGTGCACCGACGGTGATCCTGGCCAAGACGGTGAAGGGCTGGTCGCTTGGTCCATCTGTCGAGGCGACGAACGTCACCCACCAGGCGAAGAAGCTCTCCGAGGCTGAGCTCCGCGCCTTCCGCGATCGACTGGATCTTCCGATCCCCGACGAGAAGATCCCTGAGGCGCCGTACTACCACCCTGGGCCAAAGAGCCCTGAGGTCGCCTACGTCAAGGAGCGCCGTGCAGCGCTCGGCGGCCCGTTGCCGTCGCGCGTCGTGCACCCGGTCAACTGGACCGCACCACTCCCCGCAGTCGACGAAGAGTTCGCGGCCGGAAGCCAAGCTCCAGTAAGCACGACGATGGCCTTCGCGAAGTTGCTGCGCAACCTCATGCGCGACCCGGCGCTGGGCAAACTGATCGTGCCGATCGTCCCCGATGAGGCGCGCACCTTCGGTATGGATCCGCTCTTCAAGCAGAGCGGCATCTACGCTCCATTCGGCCAACGCTATGAGCCGGTCGACTCCGAACTTCTGCTCAGCTATCGCGAGTCGCAAGACGGCCAGGTCCTCGAAGAGGGGATCACCGAAGCGGGATCGATGGCCTCATTCCAGGCTGCGGCCACCGCGTACGCCACTCACGGTGTCGCCACGATACCGTTCTACGTCTTCTATTCGATGTTCGGCTTCCAGCGCGTTGGCGACCAGATCTGGCAGTCGGGCGATGCGCGGGGGCGAGGCTTCCTCATCGGTGCGACCGCAGGGCGTACGACGCTCGCCGGCGAGGGGCTGCAGCACGACGATGGACACTCGCAGCTCTTCGCCCACGCAATGCCGCATGTTTCGGCGTACGACCCCGCGTTCGCCTACGAGATGGCGGCGCTGGTGCGCCGTGGCATCGAGCGGATGCACGAGAAGCACGAGGATGTCGTCTACTACCTCACGATCTACAACGAGAACCAGGTTCAGCCGCAGCGCCCGACCGGCGGCTCCGTCGAAGAGGGGATCCATCGCGGGCTCTACAAGTTTGCCGATGCCGACGCTGCGATCGACGGCCCGCGCGTGCGGCTCTTCGGCTCTGGAGCGATCATGGGCGAGGTTCTCCTCGCACGCGATCTGCTGCGCGAACGCTTCGGCGTCGCAGCCGAGATCTGGTCGGCCACCTCGTACTCCGAACTACGTCGTGACGCTCTCGTAGTCGAGCGCTGGAACCGACGACACCCAGAATCTCCCGCGCGCCTCTGCTGGCTTCAGGAGCAGCTCGGCGCTGATACCGCGCCGATAGTTGCGGCGAGCGATTGGGTTACCGCACTCCCAGATCTGCTCGCGCCGTGGATTGATGTTCCGTATCTCGTGCTCGGCACCGATGGCTTCGGCCTGAGCGACACGCGCGAAGGGCTTCGCCACTTCTTCTCTGTTGATGCCAAGCACATCGCCGCAGCGGCGATGGTTGCCCTGGCGCGAGCGGGTGAGCGGAGCCCGCACGAGGCTGCACTCGCGATCAAGGAGCTCGGCATCGATCCTGAGCGCCCGCCCGTCTTCGTCACCGACCGCTAATCCCCACCTCGACCAGCCTGCGCCGAAGGGGTGCTCCGGGAATATCTGATAAATTTGGTCGGAATTGGCCCTGCTCGTGCGGTGCGCAGCACCGAGGCGGCGGAGGGAGAGGAGCCTGATGGACGGTCTCGGGAGTGCACTTGGCGGGATGCTCACTGGGCTGCGTGAAGGGGTCGAGGCGGCCCTGATCATCGGCATCGTTGCCGGCTACCTCGTGAAGATCGGCCGCGCTGATCGCCTCGTTGCAGTCTGGGCGGGAGTAATCGCTGCAGTGATCGTCTCAGCCGTCGCGGCGATCGGCTCCTATCTGCTCCTGGGTGGGCTCGATGGTGTCGCGCGCACGGCAACGGAGGCGATTGCCTCGCTTCTTGCCGTCTGCTTCCTCACCTACATGCTCTTCTGGATGCGCCGTCAGGCGAGCGGCATCAGCGCAGAGCTGCGCGGTGGCGTTGATCGCGCCCTGGCCGCCACATCGATCATCGGCCTTGGCGGCCTCGCCTTTACCGCCGTAATTCGCGAGGGAATCGAGACCGCACTCTTCCTTCTGGGCCAGGCGACGGTCGCAGGAGGTGCTGGGGCGAGCGTCTTCGCAGGAGCGCTCGTTGGGTTGCTGCTCGCCGTCGGCATCGGCATCGCAATCTTCCGACTCGGCATGCGGCTGAACCTGAGCGCCTTCTTCCGTGTGACAGGGATCGCCCTCATCGTTGTTGCCGCGGGGCTGCTCGGCTACAGCGCACATGAGTTCGTCGAGCTCGGCTTCCTGCCGGCGATCTTCGCCCCGGCTTACGACCTTTCGGCAACGCTGCCGCACGACAGCGGTCTCGGCGCGGCACTGCGGGCACTGGTCGGCTACAGCGCTACGCCGGAGTTGAGCGCGCTCCTGCTGCAGCTTAGCTATCTCCTCCTCGGGCTGGTCTTTTACCTGCGCCCGCTGCGCCCCGCTGCTCAGCAGCGCCCCTGAGGCTTGAGCGCCACGCCTCTCCTTGCGATCGACTCGCTCGACTTTTCGTTCGGCACACGGCAGATCCTGCGCGGGCTCTCGCTCCGTGTTGAACGCGGCGAGGCGGTTGCGCTCCTCGGCGCAAACGGGAGCGGCAAGAGCACGCTGCTACGACTCGTTGCAGGGCTACTCGAGCCAGCGGCGGGGGTGATCACGATCGGCGGAAGCCGACCGCGCGCCGGTCGCCCCGAGATCGGCATCGCATTCCAAGACGCGCGCCTAGCGCCATGGCGCAGCGTTGCGCGGAACGTTGCCCTTCCGCTCGAACTTGCCGGGAGCGACGCGTCGCTCTCTCGCGCTGCGGCGGCGAGCGCACTCGAGCGCCTAGGGGTCGCGCACCTTGGTGACAGCGACCCAACGACCCTTTCGGGCGGCGAACGCGGACGCGTTTCGCTCGCGCGGGCGTTGGTGCGAAAGCCGGAGCTGATGCTACTCGACGAGCCGTTCGCCGCTCTCGACGCGCTGACGCGTGATCGCTTCGACGACGAGCTCCCCGAACTTGTCGGGGGCGCCGCGCTGCTTCTTGTCACCCACGACATTGACGAGGCGCTCCTCGCCGCCGATCGCGTGCTGCTCCTTGGCGCATCGGGTCGCATCGAGAGTGAGGCCCCAGGATTCCGTCGCCTTCCAGCGACAACACGTCGCTCAGCCCTCGCCGCACCTGAGGGGGCGGCGCAGCGCGCAGCACTTTACTCCGCACTCCGCGGCGCCGCGAAGGGTGCCGGTGCAGCCAATGGGTAGCAAGATGGCGCGCAGCGGCGGCGCCGCAACAACGCTGCTCGTTGGCTTGGCGGCGCTTGCGGTCTGGGAGGCGGCCGTTCGCGTGACGAATGTTCCGCAGTTCCTTCTTCCAGCGCCAACGGTCGTCGCCCTCCGATTCGCTGCGGCATGGGGCGACGGCACGATGCTTCGTCACCTGGTTCCTACACTGCAGGAGTTGGTGATCGGCGGCGCGCTAGGCGGCGCCGTTGGGCTTCTCATCGGCGTCGCACTCGGCGTCTCGGGGGCCGCACGTCGCATCGCCAGCCCCTACCTGGTGGCGGCGCAGTCGACGCCACTCTTGGCGCTCGGCCCACTCTTTGTGATCTGGTTCGGCCCTGGCGCTGCGGCAAAGATTGCGATCTGCGCCATCATTTCGTTCTTTCCGTTGGCGATCTCGACGCTCGTCGCAGTCCGCGATGCAGATCCAGGGATCGTGGAGTTGTATCGCTCGCTCGGCGCGTCGCGCCTGCAGCTCCTCTTCGGGGCACGGCTCCCGTCGGCGCGCGCGGGGATCTTTGCCGGAGCTCGGGTTGCCGCGACGCTTGCCGTGGTCGGCGCGATCGTGGGGGAGTGGCTTGGTGGGAGCGCGGGGCTCGGCGTTCTTGTGAATCTAGCTCGCGGTTCACTCTTCGATACGCCGCTACTGTTCGCCACCCTGCTACAGATCGCGATGCTCGGGGTCTGCGCCTATGCGGCGGTGGTCATCGCCGAACGAATCACCTCACGCCTGTCGCGCTAATTCCGTACAATTCGTCCATGAGCATTCATTCGACGCTGCGACCTAGCGGCCGCACGAACGCGCTGACGCTTGCGCTGCTAGCCAGCCTTATCGTGGGTGCCTGCGGTGGTGGGGCGGTCGCCTCGACGAGCGGGCGTACCAGCCTCTCTGTTGGCCTCGGCTATATCCCGAGCGTGCAGTTCGCCCCGTTCTACCTTGCAGACCAGCGCGGAGACTACGCCGCCGCAGGTCTCGACGTAACGATCCAGAACCAGATCGATCCCGATCTCATCAGCCTCGTTGGCGCAGGTTCGATCGACCTCGCCCTTGCCGACGGCACAAGCGTGATCCCCGCCGTCTCGCAAGGGATCCAAATCCGCTACATCGCCACGATCTACGGCACCCTGCCGAACGTCGTGATCGCTCGCGCCGATGCCGGCATCGCGAAGCCTGCGGATCTGCGTGGCAAACGAGTCGGCACGCCAGGTCGCTACGGCTCGGGTTACCTCTCCCTCCTTGGCATCCTCGCCGACGCAGGGCTGAACGAGGGCGACCTATCGGTGGAGCTCTTCCCTGATTTTGGTCAAACGCAAGCGCTGATCAGCGGCGCGGTCGACGCGGTGACCGGGTACGCCAACAACGACTTGGTGCAGGCGAAGGCGGCGGGAGTGAAGGTCGTCGCCTTCTACGCCTCCGCGTCAGCGCCGTTTGCGGGGCCAGGCCTCATCGCCGCAGAGTCGACTATTACCGCGAAGGGCGACGCGCTGCGCGCCTTCGTCGCCGTCACCTTGAAGGCGATGGAGGAGATCGAGGCCGATCCATCGATCGGCGTCGACGCCGCGGGCGCCGTTGTGCCCGAGCTGATCGCCGACGACGCAGCGCGCGCAAAGTCGCTCGCCGTAATGGAGGCGACCGTGGCGATCTGGCGCGGTGCCGCGCAACGCGATCGCGGCCTCGGCGCGATCGACTCAAACGGTTGGATCACCTCGATCACCTTCCTGCGCAGCGTTCCGGGTCAGGTCGTGGCTACGGGCCTTGCGATCGACGACCTGCTCGACGAGACGCTGCTGCCGAAGCGCTAGACGAGCGGCCAAGGGAGCGGCGGCCAATCGTCGCTCGGCTCTGGGAACGACCCCGCCTCTTGCAGCGCTGCAACCCGTGCGCGCAGCGCGTCGATCTCTTGAGGCGTGATCAGTTCGGCGAGACGTACAACCAAGGGAGTGCCTGCCGCGAGAAGTCGCACTGCTCGCTTCAGCACCTCGTGTTCAGTGTCAGTAAACGGCTCGCTACGCCACGCCCAGAGCACGGTGCGCAGCTTTGGGTCGACGGCGAAAGTGACGCCGTGATCAACGCCGAGCACCCGTACTCCCGTCGCAGCGTCGATCGGCAATAGGTGGCCCGCCTTTCGATCGCCGTTGTTGACAATTGCGTCGAAGAGGGCGAGTGGGCGTAGCGC
>JBPCTG010000066.1:0-9560 GCA_051006395.1 Candidatus Limnocylindrus sp. | reverse complement strand
GGCGAGGTACTTCGAGATCGCGGCGGTCAAGCTCGTCTTGCCGTGGTCGATGTGTCCGATCGTGCCGATGTTGACGTGTGGCTTTGTTCGCTCGAACTTCTGCTTCGACATCTCGTTACCTCCTACTTCCTGCTTCTACTTTGGGTCGCTATATATCGCTACGAGGCCTGCGCGGCCGACTTTGACTTCGCCACGAGCTCCTGCGCAATGTTCTGCGGGACCTCGGCATAGTGGGAGAGCTCCATCGAGAAGGCCGCTCGACCCTGGGTCATCGATCGGAGGTCGGTAGCGTAGCCGAACATCGCCGCGAGCGGGACATTCGCCTTGACCACCTGGGTTGTGCCGCGATTCTCCATCCCGAGCACCTGGCCGCGGCGGCTGTTCAAGTCGCCGATCACGTCGCCCATGAACTGCTCCGGCATCGTCACCTCGACGTTCATCACCGGCTCCAGGACGCAGGGGTCGGCCTTCGGGAAGGCGTCCTTGAGGGCCATCGAGCCAGCAATCTTGAATGCCATTTCCGAGGAGTCAACGTCGTGGTACGAGCCATCGACCAGGGTGACGGTCACGTCAACGCCTGGGAACCCGGCGTAGATGCCGGTGGTGAGCGCCTCGCGGATACCCTCGTTGATCGGCTTGATGAACTCACGCGGCACGGATCCGCCGACGATCTTGTCGACGAAGACATATCCGCTCCCCTTCTCGCCTGGCTCAGCAACGATGACGGCATGGCCGTATTGACCCTTACCACCCGACTGGCGCACGAAGCGACCCTCGCCGTTGGCCCGCTTTCGAATGGTTTCGCGGTACGAAACCGAAGGGCGGCCGATATTGGCGGCGACGTTGAACTCGCGAACCATGCGGTCGACAATGATGTCGAGGTGGAGCTCGCCCATGCCGGCGATGCGCGTCTGGCCCGACTCTTGGTCGGTATGCACGCGGAAGGTCGGATCCTCTTCGGCGAGGCGCTGCAGAGCAACGCCCATCTTCTCCTGGTCAGCCTTCGTCTTCGGCTCGACGCTGAGCTCAATTACGGGATCAGGGAAGGTCATCGATTCGAGCACGATCGGGTGCTCTGGGTCACAGAGCGTGTCTCCGGTGAAGGTGTCCTTGAGGCCAACGGCGGCGGCGATGTCGCCGGCTCGCGCCTCCTCGATCTCCTCGCGGTGGTTTGCATGCATGCGGATGAGGCGGCCGATGCGCTCCTTCTTCCCCTTCGATGGGTTGAGCACGTACGAGCCGGCCTTCAACACGCCGGAGTAGACGCGGAAGAATCCGAGCTTCCCGACGAATGGATCGGCAGCGATCTTGAACGCGAGCGCGGCAAACGGCGCATCGTCGTCGACCGGGCGCGACATCTTCTTCTCAATGTTGCGCGGGTCGGTCCCCTCGACCGCCGGCACGTCGAGCGGGCTCGGGAGGTACTCGACGACTGCGTCGAGCATCGGCTGCACGCCCTTGTTCTTCAGCGCTGAGCCGGTCAATACGGGGACCACCTTGTATCCAAGGGTGCCGACGCGGATCCCCTCGCGAACCTGCGCGGCGCTGAGGGTTCCCGTCTCGAGATAGATCTCCGTGAGCGCATCCGTCTGGCCCGCGGCCTGGTCGAGCAGGAAGGCGTGCCACTTGTCGGCCTCCGCCTTCAAATCGGCGCGAATCGGTCGTCGTTCGCTCTTCTCGCCCTTGTCGTCAAGATAGACGATCTCTTCCATCTCGATGAGATCGATGACTCCCTCGAACTTGTCTTCGATGCCGATGGGGAGTTGGAGCGGAACGGCGTTCGCGCCGAGTCGATCCTTGATCATGTCGTAGCAGCGCCAGAAGTCGGCACCGGTGCGGTCAAGCTTGTTGATGAAGCAGAAGCGTGGCACCGCGTGACGGTCAGCCTGTCGCCAAACGGTCTCTGACTGCGGCTCGACCCCGGCAACGCCGTCGAAGATCACTACGGCGCCATCGAGGACACGGAGCGAACGCTCGACTTCGACGGTGAAGTCCACGTGCCCGGGCGTATCGATGATATTGATGACGTGATCGTTCCAGGCGCAGGTCGTCGCGGCGGCGGTAATGGTGATGCCGCGCTCCTGCTCCTGCTCCATCCAGTCCATCGTCGCGGCTCCTTCATGAACCTCGCCGATCTTGTGGATCTTCTTGGTGTAGAAGAGGATGCGCTCGGTGACCGTGGTCTTGCCCGCGTCGATGTGCGCGATGATCCCGATGTTGCGGGTTCGAAGGAGCGGGGTCGTTCGCGCCATGCTGCCTCCTAGAATCGGAAGTGGCTGAAGGCCTTGTTCGCCTCCGCCATCTTGTGGGTCTCTTCGCGACGCTTGCAGGCGGCACCGAGGTTATTCGACGCATCGATGAACTCGGCGGCGAGCTTCTCGGACATGCTCTTGCCGGAACGCTTGCGCGCAGCCTGCACCAGCCAACGGACGCCAAGGCTCGTGCGGCGCTCGCCGCGAATCTCGACCGGGACCTGGTAGGTGGCCCCACCAACGCGGCGCGGCTTCACCTCGATGAGTGGCGTTGCATTGCGAAGCGCTGCGTCAACGACTTCGAGACCAGGGCGATTCGCCTGCGCCTCGATGCGCGCGAGCGACTGGCGGATGATGCGCTCGGCAAGGCCGCGCTTGCCGTTGAGCATCACCTTCACGACGAAACGGTCAACCGTCTTGTTGAGCGGTACCGTCTCGTACTTCAGCTTTCGTGGGATCGACGTACGGCGTGGCATGGCTTACTACTTCTTCTTGCCGTCGCCGGCGGACTTCGCGCCGTACTTGGAACGGCTCTGCTGGCGATCCTTTACGCCTGAGGCGTCGAGTGCGCCGCGGATGATGTGGTACTTCACCGACGGGAGGTCCTTCACGCGGCCACCGCGCACGAGCACCACGCTGTGCTCCTGCAGGTTGTGACCGATACCGGGGATGTAGGCGGTGACCTCAACCTGGTTGGTGAGCTTCACGCGGGCGATCTTTCGAAGGGCCGAGTTCGGCTTCTTCGGGGTCATCGTGCGCACGATCAGGCAGACTCCGCGCTTCTGTGGGGCGCCCTCGGCCGACTCCTGGCGCTGGCGAATCCCGTTCCAGTTCTTGCGGAACGCGGACGCCTTGACCTTGGAGACCTTGGTCTTGCGGCCCTTGCGTACGAGCTGATTGATCGTTGGCACGTTTCGCGCGCGCTCCTTTTCGGTTACTTGACTTGGCGTGACGACTGGGCCGAAGGGCCCAGAGACGCAGAAGCGAGAGGCTAGCATCGCCACGCTCACGGTGTCAAAGCAACCCGAGCGTGGACCCCTCGTGACAAAATGTTACAGGCTCCCCTCCTCGGCGGGCGGGGTGGCCGGAGCGTCTGCCAAGAAGGGGTTCGCCTCGAGCCCCTCCCCCTCGGCGGCCGGCTTCTCCTCGGTGAGGAGGGCGACCAGCTGGGAGACGTCGTCCTGCGGGGCGCCCTCTTCGGCGCTGAGGAAGGCATTGAAGTTGTCCTGGCCGAAGTCGGCTGGGAGGTCCCCGCCGGCGAGTGCCGTGGCGGCGCGGATGCGCTCCTCGGCCTTCCGCTTCGCCACTGCGTCCGGAGCTCCGGTGCCGGCCGGAATGAGCTTGCCGATAATGACGTTCTCCTTGAGGCCGACGAGACGGTCGCGAGCCCCCGTGATCGCCGCCTCGGTGAGGACGCGCGTCGTCTCCTGGAAGGAGGCCGCAGCAAGGAAGCTCTCGGTGTTGAGCGACGCCTTGGTTACGCCGAGGAGCTGCGGGGCGGCAGTGGCCGGCTCGCCGCCCTCGGCGAGGACACGGGCATTCTCGCGCTCGAATTCAAGGCGATCGGCGAGCTCAGTCGGGAGCAGTCGCGTGTCGCCGGGGTTGTCGACGCGCACCTTGCGCAGGAGCTGGCGCACAATGATCTCGACGTGCTTGTCGGAGATCGTCACGCCCTGGCTGCGATAGACCTTCTGCACCTCCATCACGAGGTAGTTCTGCACCTCGGCGCGACCGCGCACCTCGAGGAGCTCCTGCGGATCGAGCGGCCCGTCGGTAAGCGGATCGCCGGCGCGCACGCGGTCTCCGCTCTTGACGAGCAGCTTCGCGTTGTGCGGGATCGGATACTTCGAGGCGGGGACCACATCCTCGGCGCGGATCGTCCAGCCGTTGCCAGCCTTGATGAGGAGCCCCTTCATTGGAGCGACGAGATCGCCCTGTGTGGTTGAACTACCGACGAGCTGACCTGCCTCGAGGGAGTCGCCCTCACGAACGGTGAGCTGCGCGTCGATCGGCAGGTCAAGTTCAATGTCGTAAATCTCACGGTGAGTGACCTCGACGGTCGTGCCGGCATCGGTGCGAACGACCTCAACGACACCATCAATGCGGCTGATCTCAGCCTTCCCCTTCGGCTTTCGCGCCTCGAAGAGCTCTTCGACGCGCGGCAAACCTGCGGTGATGTCTACGCCGGCGACACCACCCGTATGGAAGGTGCGCATCGTGAGCTGGGTACCTGGCTCGCCGATCGACTGGGCGGCCATGATGCCGACCGACTCGCCGAGAGCGATCTGCTCACCCGTGGCGAGGTTACGTCCGTAGCAGAGCTGGCAGACGCCGGCGGGTGCGACGCACGAGAGTGGTGAGCGAACCTCAACGACGGTGACGCCAGCGTTTGCAATCTCATGCGCCATAAGGTCGGTGATCTCGTCGTTGCGCACGGCGACGACCTTCGAGCCGACCGCGATCTCGGCGCCCGCCCGGCGACCGATCAGTCGCTTGGCGAAGATGAAGCGCAGGTCGCGAAGATCTTGATGGTCCTCGCCCATCGGCCACTCGAAGCCCGCAACCTCGGCGGTGTCGGCGACGGTGACGGCGGTCGACTCATCGGTGCCGCAGTCGGCGATGCGCACGATCACGTCTTGGGCCACGTCGACAAGTCGGCGGGTCAGGTAGCCAGAGTCGGCGGTGCGAAGCGCGGTGTCGGCGAGTCCCTTGCGGGCGCCGTGAGTGGAGATGAAGTATTCGAGAACCGTCATCCCCTCACGGAAATTCGACTTCACTGGAACGTCGATGATGCGGCCCGACGGGTCGGCCATGAGTCCGCGCATCGCGCCGAGCTGACCAATGTTCCCCTTGTTTCCGCGTGCCCCTGAGGCGGTCATCATGGCGAGCGGCCCGGTCGGGTCGAGCTCGTCCATCATCTTGTCGCCAATCTCCTTAGTCGTCTTCTGCCAGACGCGGATGACGTTGCTGTAGCGCTCGTCTTCAGTGATGAGCCCCGATGCGTACTGAGCGTCAACCTTCGCTACGTCCTTGTCGGCTGCAGCGACGATCTGGCCCTTCTCCTTCGCCATGGCGATGTCGAAGACGGAGATCGTCATGCCGCCGCGGGTTGCAGCCTCGAAGCCGACGCGCTTGATCCCGTCGGCGAGGAGTGCAGTCTCGGCGCGCCCGAGAAGGGCGAAGGAGCGGCTGATGAGCTCGCGCAGGTCGGCGCGGGCGAGCGAACGGTTCACGAAACGCAGGCGATCTGGAAGGATCTCGTTGAACTTCACGCGGCCGATCGTCGTCTCCATGCGCTGCACGACGATCGCGTCGGCGGCCTCGTCCCAGGTGCGCACCGCGACGTCAATCGGCGCGTGCAGAGCAACCTGTCCGAGGTCGTAGGCGAGGAGCGCCTCGGTCTCGTCGCTGAAGCGTCGGCGCTTGGCCCCGGTGGCGAGCTGGTGCTCCTGGGTCAGGTAGTAGCAGCCGAGGACCATGTCCTGCGTCGGCGATACGATTGGCGAACCGTCGGCGGGCGAGAGCAGGTTGTTGGCGGAGAGCATCAACTCGCGCGCCTCTTGCTGGGCGGCCTCGGAGAGCGGCACGTGGACCGCCATCTGGTCGCCGTCGAAGTCGGCGTTGAAGGCGGTGCAGACGAGCGGATGGATGCGGATCGCCGATCCTTCGACGAGGACCGGCATGAATGCCTGGATCCCGAGGCGGTGGAGCGTTGGCGCGCGATTGAGCAACACCGGGTGATCCTTGATGACGTCGGCGAGCACCTCCCAGACGACGTCGGTCGCCCGCTCGGTGAGTCGCTTCGCGCTCTTGATGTTGTGTGCGTGGCCGAGCTCAACCAGCTGACGCATGACGAACGGCTTGAAGAGCTCGAGCGCCATCTTCTTCGGGATGCCGCACTCGTGCAGCTTCAGCTCGGGACCGACGACGATGACGGAGCGGCCCGAGTAGTCGACGCGCTTGCCGAGCAGGTTCTGACGGAAGCGGCCCTGCTTTCCCTTGAGCATGTCGCTGAGGGACTTTAGTCGGTGATTGCCAGTGCCGGAGATCGCGCGACCGCGGCGCCCATTGTCGATGAGGGCGTCGACCGCCTCCTGGAGCATGCGCTTCTCGTTGCGCACGATGATCTCAGGTGCGCCGAGCTCGATGAGGCGCTTCAGCCGGTTGTTGCGGTTGATCACGCGGCGATAGAGGTCGTTTAGGTCGGAGGTGGCGAAGCGTCCACCGTCGAGCTGCACCATCGGGCGCAAGTCTGGTGGGATCACCGGGAGGACGGAGAGGATCATCCACTCTGGTCGTGCGCCGGAGCGACGGAACGCCTCGATGAGGCGGAGGCGCTTGATCGCCTTCTTGCGGCGCATGCCGGCGGTGTTGCGCACCTCGACAGCGAGCAGCTTCGCTTCGGCATCGAGGTCCATGCGCTCGATCAGGTCGCGCACCGCCTCGGCGCCCATCCCAGCGCGGAAGATGCGCGCGCCACGTGGGCGCTCGCTGCCGAACTTCGCATCGAGGGTGCGGAAGCTATCGAGTTCGTCCTCGCGGCCGATCTCAGGGAGAAGCTGTCGCACCTTGAGACCGAGGAGCGCCTTCTTCTCCTTGGCGATCTCCTCCTTGCGGCTCTGTGCCGAGGTCTTCGCGTTGGCGCGGAGCGCGGCGATCTCACCTTCAGCGAGCGCCTTCAGGTCCGCGCGCTTCTGCGTCCCCTGGGTTGCGATCGACTCCTTGAGTGCGGTGAACTCCTCTTCGGACGCGATCGACGCCTGGGTAAGGATCGCGCGGAGGCGCGCCTTCCCCTCCTTGCCGCCAGCAACACCTTCGGCAACGACAACCTCGCCGGTCGGCTCGAAGACGATTGCGGCCTCTGCCGCCGATTCGCCAAGGTCGGTGATCGTCTTCTCGCAGAGCTGGGCGGCCTCGCCCATTGCCTCAGCGCGCTCCGCGCGATCAGACTCGACCTGCTCCAGGCGCGCCTTAATCTCGCGCTCGAGCTCGGTGAGCTGACGCTTGAGGCGGGCATTGATCTCGCTCTCCTCTTCGGCAGTTGCGCCGCCGCCACGACCGGCGAGCTCATCGTCGAGGCCCTTCAGGGCCTCCTTGCGCGCCTCCTCGTCGACGTGGGTGACGATGTACTGCGCGAAGTAGAGGACGCGCTCCAAGTTGCGCGGCGAGATCTCGAGCAGGGTCGCGAGTCGGCTCGGCGTCCCCTTGAAGTACCAAATGTGCGAGACCGGGCTCGCAAGCTGAATATGGCCCATGCGCTCGCGTCGCACCTTCGAGCGCGTGACCTCAACGCCGCACTTGTCACAGATGATCCCCTTGTAGCGGATGCGCTTGTACTTTCCGCAGTAGCACTCCCAGTCGCGCGTTGGCCCGAAGATGCGCTCGTCGAAGAGGCCATCCTTCTCGGGCTTCAGGGTGCGGTAGTTAATAGTCTCGGGCTTCGTGACCTCGCCCTTCGACCAGCCACGGATCTGCTCCGGGCTCGCGAGTGCGACGCGGATGGAGTCGAAATTGTTGACTTCCAACATGACGCTCTCCTCCTACCTACTCGTCGCCGCGCTCAAAGCCGGACATGTTGATGCCGAGGCTCGGGGTGGCGTAGCCACTTGGATCCTCGAGCAGCTCGATCTCCTCGTCGTCTTCGTTCAGGATGTCGACGCTGATGCCGAGGCTCTGGAGCTCCTTGACGAGCACCTTGAACGACTCGGGGACGCCAGGCGCCTGGATCCGCTCGCCCTTGACGATCGCCTCGTACGCCTGGACGCGGCCAACGACGTCGTCGGACTTGACGGTGAGGATCTCCTGCAGAATGTTGGCGGCGCCGTAGGCCTGGAGCGCCCAGACCTCCATCTCACCGAATCGCTGGCCGCCGAACTGCGCCTTACCGCCGAGCGGCTGCTGGGTGATAAGGCTGTACGGTCCGGTCGAGCGCGCGTGGATCTTGTCCTCGACGAGGTGGTGGAGCTTCAGCATGTAGGTGACTCCGACCGTGACCGGGCGGTCGAATGGCAACCCGGTCTTTCCGTCGCGCAGCTCGATCTTTCCTGCGGGCGGCAGGCCAGCGGCCTCGAGCTCGGCGATGATCTGCTCTTCGGTGGCGCCGTCGAAGACGGGCGTCGCACCCTTGAGGCCCTGCTTGGCGAGCGCCCAACCGAGGTGCGTTTCGAGCAGCTGGCCGATATTCATGCGGCTTGGCACGCCGAGCGGATTGAGGATGATGTCGACTGGGGTGCCATCCGGAAGGAACGGCATGTCTTCGGCCGGGAGGATGCGCGAGACGACGCCCTTGTTTCCGTGGCGTCCGGCCATCTTGTCGCCAACGGAGATCTTGCGCTTCTGGGCGACGGAGACGCGCACCAGTTGGTTGACGCCAGGGGCGAGGTCAACCTCTTCGCGATGGAAGACGCGCACGTCGACGACGGTGCCGCGCTCGCCGTGCGGCAGGCGCAGCGAGGAGTCTTTCACCTCGCGTGCCTTCTCGCCGAAGATCGCGCGAAGGAGGCGCTCCTCAGCCGTGACCTCGGTCTCGCCCTTCGGCGTGATCTTGCCAACGAGGATGTCGCCCGGATGGACCGCAGCGCCAACGCTGATGATCCCGTTCTCGTCGAGGCTGGCAAGCAGCTCCTCGGGGACGTTCGCGATATCGCGCGTGATCTCCTCAGGGCCGAGCTTGGTGTCGCGCGCCTCGATCTCGTGCTTCTCGATATGGATCGAGGTGAAGACGTCCTGGCGAACGAGGCGGTCGCTGATGATGATCGCGTCCTCGTAGTTCGCCCCCTCCCACGACATGTAGGCGACGACGATGTTCTGGCCGAGGGCGAGCTCGCCCCCTTCGGTCGACATGGAGTCGGCGATCACCTGGCCCGGCTTTACACGGTCGCCAACCTCAACGGCTGGGCGGTGGTTCAAGCAGGTCCCCTGGTTCGAGCGCACGAACTTCAGCAGTGGGTAGTGATCGATGTCCTTCTTGCTCGACGCTTCGTCTGGCTCAACGACGATCAGGTCGGCGGCAACGGAGGTGACGACACCTGGACGGCGTGCGATGACCACCTGGCCGGAGTCGCGCGCGGCGCGACCCTCAACACCGGTGCCCACGACGGGCGCGTGTGGCTGAAGGAGTGGAACTGCCTGACGCATCATGTTGGAACCCATCAGTGCGCGGTTGGCGTCGTCATGCTCAAGGAACGGAATCAGTGACGCAGCGACCGAGACGATCTGCTTGGATGAAACATCCATGAAGTTGATCTGATCCGCCGTAGACAGCGTGAATTCATCCCTATGACGGCATGAAACCAGGTCATCCACCAG
>JBPCTG010000065.1:0-36053 GCA_051006395.1 Candidatus Limnocylindrus sp. | reverse complement strand
CGCGATCGCTCGGCCGAAGTTCCTCCTCTTCGTTCCCGACCTGCCGAAGACGCGCTCGGGGAAGATCATGCGCCGCCTCCTGCGCGACATCGCCGAGGGCCGCGCGCTCGGCGACGTGACGACGCTCGCCGACGGCGGCGTCGTCGACACGATCCGCAGCAACACCGGCGCCGCCGAGGAGTAGTTCCCGGGTCGCTGAGGTCGCTCACTTTGTAAGGGAACAACTACACGTCAAATACTACATACAATCTGATAGTGACTCATGTAGTGTGGTGTCAGATGGCGTGGTGGCGCTGCGGAGAATTGAGTGCGACCTTTGCATTTGCATATAGTCAGTCTTGACTCAGACGTACGTCGGGCATTCATGCGTCGACTGACAAGCTGTCGGCGCGGCGTTGAGGAGTTCGACACGCTCCTCTCGGTAGCCGCTACAGGACGATGTCGTGGGCACGCAGTAACGCTGCTTCTAGCCGCAAGCGGTGCACGCCATTGGGAGATAGAACATGAGATCAGGCGGGCCCGGACGCTGCACATCGAGAAACAACGAGTGGCGATCGTGCTGTCGCCTGATGACCGAGAGATGGCGAACGTAGTACAGGTACTGGGCCTTCGTGTGATTTCATCTGAAAGTACGAATCTATGCGATGAAATCTCTCGCATCCCAACGCCCTCCCGTGACCTTAAACAATTGACGAGCCGCGGCCGCACCCTTCTGACCTCTCGAGAGCAGGCCGTACTGTTCGGCATACGCGCCGGACTTCCGCTGAAGGAGATTGCGCACAACCTACGCATCAGCCCGAATACCGTCAGCACATTCAAAGCGCGCATCATGCTCAAGCTCGGAGTCACATCAACGATTGAGCTCTGGCGGATTACCCCCGCGCGCGAACAGGGGCGCCAAGCGCAAGCGCGAGAGCTTGATCCCAATGACAACGTACCCGAAGTGTAGTGATCCAACGACACCAGTTCTCTACAATCCAAAGCGAAGTGCCCTCATATGATGATGTCGAAGCATTGAGCTTCAGTCAGAGAGATTGTGGAGGTATTTCATGAACAGGTTCCAACGGCACCGGGCCCGAATGGGCGCGGCGCTCGTAGCAATGGCGCTGCTGTCGACCACCTTCGCGGGTTCAGCGTACGCAGCCGCGGCAACGGTCACCACCAAGGGCACCGTTCCGGGCGGTTCCGCCTCGGCAGCGCCAAGTGCTACTTGGTCGGGTGATTCTTTTGACGTCGCGCTCTCGATGGTTACTAATAGTACCAACCCCGCTAAGAGTTATCTCGTTGTGTCAGGCAATTGTGAAATGAACGGTGCAGAAGCGGTCACGATCAACGGCGCAGGTGACTGCGTGGTGACTGGCATCTCTGCCAGCGACGGGACCCTTACAACGGGTACCGACGACATGACGATTGCCGTCGCCAAGGGAACCCCCGTGATTACTTTTGCTCAGCCAAGCGCTCAAACGGTGGGTACTGACCTGACGCTTGTTGGAAGCATCGATGTAGACGGCCTATCCATCGCCTGGTCGAAGACTTCGGGTGCCGGGTGCTCGATCGCCTCGAACATCGTGTCCTTCACGACTAATGCGAACTGTGTGATCAAGGCTGCCTACGACGGCAGCAGCAATAATGACTGGAACTCCGCCATCGACGTATCGCGCACAATCACCGTCGGCCTGGGGACGCAGGCAATCTTGGGGTTTGTCGATGATACGGTGACAAGTTCCACATATACACTTTCGGATACCGTCACCACGCCTACTTCGGGCGGTGGCGCGGTCACCTGGGCGGCGAGCCCAGCTGAGGTTTGCACTGTCGCGGCGGGAATTGTCACCAGAGTCGCCTCCGGCGCTTGCTCTGTCACAGCAACTGTCGCCACTGTGGCAAACAAGTGGGTCGAGACAACGATCAATAAAACTATTACGTTTGTAATTAAGCCAACTACCACCGCCGCTCCAGTTATGTCTCGCGACAGAAGGGGCAATTTTTCGGTGGCAGCCCATAATTTCCAAGCCAATGGCGGGTCGTTGACACTGTCATATAAGTGGTATGTCTGCAAGAATACGCACCTAGGTGCAAGTGCCGTTGACACGCTTGTTGTACCTGCTGACTGCCAATTGGTGTCGAGCAACAGTACGGCTTCGAGTGTAAATCTTAGGGGTCACAAGGGCAATAATGTGCGCCTTATGGTCCAAGGCAGTAACTTGGCTGGTAGCAAGTACGCCTGGTCGGCGACGATGAAAAAGTAGCGATTAGTACGATACGAACCGTTATGCGCGACACGGCGCAATCGTAAGGGTTACTGTAGAAGGGTGAGGGTCGGCGGGCGCCGGCCCTCACCCTTCCGTTTCGAGAGCTACGTGGAATTGTCGCGGACCAACGTCGTGGTCTCGATGGAGTACCTTAGTCGCGTGGAGAATCAAAGCGATAGTCGACACGCAGTACCCTTTGTTCTCGATGGTAAACCAGCTGATCGCCTCGGGCGCACGATTCGCGACGTACGCCTCTCCGTCACCGACCGCTGCAACTTTCGCTGCGGATACTGCATGCCGGCCGAGGTCTTTGGCCCAGACTTCGCCTTTCTGCCCCGCGCCGAACTGCTGACCTTCGAGGAGATCACCCTCGTCGCACGTGCACTCGTGGAGCTCGGGGCGCGCACCCTGCGGATCACTGGCGGTGAGCCGCTGGTTCGCCGTGATCTCGATCGACTCATTGCACTGCTACGCGCCATCGAGGTTCCGAACGGTGCAGAGGACCAGGAGAGCATCGACCTCGCCCTCACCACAAATGGTTCGCTCCTCGCCCCGCTCGCAGCACCGCTGCGCTCAGCTGGCCTCAACCGGATCACCGTCTCGCTCGACTCGCTCGACCCCGCGATCGCTGCGCGCATGTCGGGGAGCGCGCTCCCAGTCGACCGCGTGCTCGAAGGGATCGCCGCGGCGACCGCCGCTGGGTTCACGGGGATCAAGCTCAACGCCGTCGTGCGGCGCGGCGTGAACCACGGCGGGATCCTGGACCTCGTCGACTTCGCGCGCGAGGGGGGCCACACCATGCGCTTCATCGAGTACATGGACGTGGGCACAACGAATGGCTGGCGCCTCGACGAGGTCGTTCCTGCAAGTGAGATCCTTGCCGCCATCAACTCGCGCCACCCTGTCGAGCCGATCGCCCCCTCGCGCCCGGGCGAGGTTGCGACGCGCTATCGCTACCTTGACGGCGCCGGCGAGGTCGGCGTGATCGCCTCGGTGAGCGCCCCTTTCTGCGGTGACTGCACGCGCGCGCGGGTCAGTGCTGACGGGCACCTCTACACCTGCCTCTTTGCGACGGAGGGCCTGTCCCTGAAGCCGCACATTCGCCCCGTCGCCGACCCGGCAGCGCTTCGCTTCGCACTGGTGGAGCGCTGGGAGGCGCGCGCCGACCGCTACTCAGAGCTTCGCGGTGCTGCGACCATCGCAGGCACCGCTGCTAAGGGGCGCCGCGTCGAGATGTTTCGCGTCGGTGGCTGATCGCAGCGTGGGTACTTTTCCACATCGCAGGCTGAAACAGTGCGGAAACGGTGGGCAACTCGCACGATAGTCCCAGAAAGTTCGTGGATAAGTCGCTACCGCGCGGCCCGCGTGTGGCGCATTCTCAGTGCAGCCCGAAGGGGCCAGCGGTGACCCCGCCGACCGACTCGTCGGCCAGGCGGTACGAACTACGGAGAGGACAGGATCGAACCGGGGGGCAACCCCAGGAGCCGGTAGAGGACCACCGACGCGCGGATGTATTCGTAGCGACGGAGCGGAGGGCTGCCGGGGAGTTCGCCGATGAGGTTGAACGACTCGATCCGATCCCGTAGCGGATGGGACTCGGCGCACTAGCGTCGCCCCACCATCGGACTGGTCACTTCGGGTGCAACCTTTTCAGCGTGAGTCAGCAGCGCCCTGTGGGCTCGCAGGTCGCTATTTAGCGATTGGAAGTGCCCTTCCGTTCGCCTTCGCTGCAGCGGCCTTTTCGGCCCAGGCGCCGAGCACCTCGTCCTTGTGTGGCCGAATCGGGCAGTGGCCATCCTTGTTCCCCGCCTCGTCGCAATAGCCGAGCGGCACGCATTTCGGCGCGAGGAAGCCGCCGAGGAAGGGGCTCACCGCAAAGATCTCATGGCGAATCAGCTGGAAGAGGCGGCGGATCTCCCACTGCGCCATGGTGCAGAGGCGGAGCCCCGACATGTGGATGAGGGCGCGCAGGTTCACCGTCATGATCAGGTTCGTACGCGTCGCGTTCGGAAAGACGAAGCGCGCATCTTCGGCGGGAATGCCGGCCTCGACGAGATCGCCGTAGAGCTCGAGCGCCCCCTGCGTCGCCGCGTCGAAGCGCGCGCGGATCTCGTCGTCGGCCTCAGCGACCGATCCTGGCTGCATCGTTGCAGCCTTCTTGAAGGTGACGTAGCGCTGCGACTGCTGGTCGAAGGCCACGCCAGCGCGGTGGCGCACGAGCTGGTGACTCAATGTGCGCGTCACTCCGGTGATCGCAAAGGTAAAGACGATGTGTTCGATCGTGCTCCCGTGACCCGACTCAATGACCCGGTTGACCAGCTCGCGCTGCTTCGCCGGGTCGATCTCACCCGCAACGGCGCGGCGATAGATCTCTTCGGGTGCGAGCTCCGAATAGCAGGTGCGACAGGCCGTGTAGATGATCGGCACGTAGGAGCGCTCCACGATCTCGCGATCTGGGAAGAGGAGCGTCGCGCTCATCCCCAGCTCGTGTCGGCCAGGATTCTTCGGGATCCCGCTCTTCACCTTCGGCTCGCTCATCTCGCCCTCGCTCATCTCAGTAGTAGTCCGAACAGGAGAGGAAGTAGCCGCAGGCGCAGATCAACTTGCACTTGCGGTCGAGCATGCGCGCGCCGCAGTTGGCGCAGGAGGTCATCACGAGCTCGGGGTCGGATTGCTGCGCGGCTGGCGAGGTCTCAGTGGGGGCTAGGGAGCCCGCTGCGGGGGTCTCGGTGCCAACCCCGGTATCAACGAGGGTGAGGGGGCTTCGCTCCATGGCGGCGATCCTACCCCGCCTAGCGGAGCGCGGGGCGGGCTGACTCCCAGGGGCCACCGAGCCCGAGGTGACGGCCGATCAGGGCGCGCGCCTCAGCGACGATCGTGCTCGGGCTGGTGCCGCTCGGGAGGGTGCGTACCAGGGCGACGTCTTCTGGTGCGACCACCAGTCGCCGCGCGACGAAGTCGACGAGCTCGGCCCACTCGTCGCCGACCATCAGCAGCGGCTGCGCCGACGAGCCGACCTGCAGCAGATTCCATGAGACGGCGACCTCGGTCAGGGTGCCTATCCCGCCGTCGAGGGCGATCATCAGGTCGGCTTGCGAGAAGAGGCGAAGCCGCTCGAAGAGATCCTTGCAGTCGATCTCGCGCGTGACCCATTGGTTCGCGGGGAGCCCATCCCACGAGGAGACGGTGTAGCCGATCACCTCGCCGCCCGCATCGTGTGCGCCGCGCGAGATCGCCGCCATCACCCCTTGGTAGCCGCCGGTCGCAACGGTGAGCCCCGCCTGCGCGAGTGCACCGCCGAGGGCGCGCGCCGCAGCGAATCGTGGGTCGTCGCTGCCGATGCGAGCCGAGCCGTAGACCGCGACGATCGGGTGGTTTGTCACTCGCAGCGCGTGCCAGCCGCAGGGAGCGTCGACGAGACGAGGAAGGCGATGACCGACGCGTCGATGCAGAGGTCACCGCCGCCGACAGCAGTGTGGCCCTCGCCGACCTTCGTCAGCAAGACTGAACCTGAAAGCGCCTTTGCGAGCCGCTCGCTCCACGCATACGGCGTCGCTGGGTCGCCGGTGGTGCCAACGACCAAGGTCGGGGGAGCTCCAGCGCCGTTGATCGTTGGCGGTAGCGGATCGGCGTTCTTGTACTTCCACGCGCCGCAGAGGAGGCCACTCGCCGCCTGGCCGGCGGCGAAGTCGGGCGCCTTCGTCTTGTATTTTTCATAGATCGTTCGATAGTGCGCAATGTCGGCGCTCCCTGGATGATCAATGCAGGTGATCGAAAGGAACGCCTCCATGATGTTTGAGCCGTAGCTGCCGTCGGCGAGCCGATCGTTGTAGTAGTCGGCGAGCGAGGCGAGTTGCGAACCGTCGCCATCGACGGCCGCGGCAAGGCCATCAACGGCGTACTGCCAGTAGGAGCGGTTGTAGAGGGTGAGGATCACGCCGGTCCAGGCCATCGGCGCGTTGAGCGACCGTCCGTCGGCGAGCGGGAGCGGCTTCGCGTCGAGGCTCGTCATAAGCGCGTCGAACGCCTTGCGCGTTGCGCCATCACCGAAGGGGCAGGAGGTATTTGCGTCGCACCAGGCGATGAGGCGATCGAACGCCCCCTGGATGGAGACGCCCTGTTCGCCCCACTCTGAGTCATCGGTCGGCTTCGGATCGACCGCGCCGTCGAGGATGAGGTGTCCAACCGAGTCTGGGTAGAGGGTCGCGTAAATCGCCCCAATGAATGTGCCGTAGGAGAATCCGAGGTAGTCGAGCTTTGGCGCGCCCATGGCTGCGCGGATCGACTCCATATCACGTGCCGTTGCGGTGGAGCCGATGTAGCGAAGTAGGTCGCCGCTCTTCTCGGCGCAACTTGTGGCGAACTTTGTCGCGTCGCCCTTCGCCTTCGTCCAGTCAGCGGTCGTTGGCGCGGAGTCGATCCCTGGGGCGTTGAGCCACACATCCATCTCGGCGTCGGTGAGGCAGTCGACTGGGGCGCTGCGGCCGGTGCCGCGCGGGTCCCAAGTGACGAGGTCGAAGCGGTTGCCGATCTCTGCTGGGACGACGTCGCGCCCGGAGCTGCCGAGGGTGTTCACCCCAGAGTCTCCGGGCCCGCCGAAGTTAAGGAGCAGTGAGCCGAGCCGCGACGCCTGATCCGCCGCGGGGAGGAGGGCGAGCGCGAGGTCGATCGTCCCTGCGGTTGCGTCGGCGTAGTCGCGCGGCACCGTCAGCGTTGCGCAGAGGAGTTCTGCGTTGCCGCCAACGATGCGATCGTCTGCGGGGCAGGGGCTCCAAGTGAGCGAGCCGGTGATGAGCGGCGTGCCCGACGGAGTCGGCGTGAGACTTGTGGTCGCAGCCCCGTCGCCACAACCCGCGATAACGACCAGCGCGACCAGGAGCGCGGCGATGTTGGCGCGACTTCGATGGTTTCTCATTGCCCCATTCTGCCACGGGTAGGTGACGATCAACGGTGGTTCGTTAGAAGCGTCGAACGCCCCGATCGTCATCCGACGTCGGGGCGTTCGCAGTTGCCGCTAGCGGCGAAGCGCGATCAGCTGCAGCCGCTCGTCGTCCCGCAGGTCATGCACTTGTAGCAGGCGGCGTTGCGCACCATGATCGCCCCGCACTCGGGGCAGCTCGGCGCATCAGACTGGTTCTGGAAGCCGAGGCCCGCCGATGCCAGCACGCCCCCCGTGGCCTTGGCTGGCGCCGCAGCGGGGGCAGCCGCTGGGGCAGCGCTCAGCGTGATCGGAGCCGCCTTAGCGCCACCCTCTGCTGCGCCCTTGCCGCAGGTGCAGTCTGGGCCGCACGACTCCACCGCCGCACCAACGCGCACCGTCGACGGGAGTGAGCCGAGTACCGGTCCACCATCCGCTCGCTCCTGGAGTCCGAGCGCTGCGCGATCAGACTCTGGAAGGAAGCGGCTCCCCAAGTAGCGGAAGACGTAGTCCACGATCGACTTCGCGATCGGGATCTCCGCGTTGCCGGTGAAGCCGCTCGGCTCGAAGCGCACGTGCGCGAACTTGTTCACAAGGTCGCGCAGCGGCACGCCGTACTGCAACGCAACGCTCACGGTGGTGGCGAAGGTATCCACAAGGCCACTGACCGTGGAGCCCTCTTTCGCCATCTTGAGGAAGATCTCACCTGGCTGGCCATCTTCGTAGAGACCAACGGTGAGGTAGCCCTCCTGCCCGCCAATGTCGAAGCGGTGCGTGATCGCCGTGCGCTCCACGGGGAGTCGTCGGCGGGTGACGCCAGTGCCAGCCAACACGTTGTTGCTGGCCGCAGGCTCGTCCTTCTTCTTGCTGGTGTTGAGTGGCTGCGAGCGCTTCGAGCCGTCGCGATAGATCGCGATCGCCTTCAGGCCAAGCTTCCACCCTTCGAGGTAGACGCTCTCAATCTCCGCGGCGGTGGCAGCCTCTGGCATGTTCACCGTCTTGGAGATTGCGCCGGAGAGGAACGGCTGCGTCGCCGCCATCATGCGCACGTGGCCCATGTACTGAATGGAGCGCTGACCGTTCTTCGCCTTGAAAGCGCAGTCGAAAACCGGCAGATGCTCGTCCTTGAGGAACGGCGCCCCCTCGATGGTCTCCTGCTCGTCGATGTGCTTGATGATCGCGGCGACCTGCTCGGCGCTGTAGCCGAGCTTCGCGAGCGCCGCAGGAACCGTCTGGTTCACGATCTTGAGGAAGCCTTCGCCGACGAGCTTCTTGTACTTGATGAGTGCGATGTCGGGCTCGATGCCGGTGGTATCGCAATCCATCATGAAGGCGATCGTCCCGGTAGGGGCGAGCACGCTCACCTGGGCGTTGCGGTAACCGTGTGCCGTGCCGAGCTCTAGTGCACGATCCCACGCATCCGTTGCCGCCTTGGCGAGATCCTTCGGCAGGGTTGCCGTTGGGATCTTGTAGGAGGCGTCGCGGTGCTTGCCGATCACGCGGAGGAACGGCTTCTCGTTCTTCTTGTACTCGATGAACGGACCGCCATGTGCCGCCGCCGTCTCGGCCGACTGCACGTAGGCCTCGCCGGTCATGATCGAGGTGATGGCGGCCGCATAGGCGCGCCCCTCATCGGAGTCGTACGCCAAGCCACGGCTCATCAAGAGCGCGCCGAGGTTTGCGTAGCCGAGTCCGAGAGGTCGGAAGCGGTGGCTGTTCTCGTCGATCTTCGGTGTTGGGTAGGAGGAGTTGTCCACGAGGATCTCCTGCGCCAACAGCGTCAGTCGCGAGGCGTACTTGAAGGACTCCACGTCGAACTCGCCGTCCTCGCGCACGAACTTCATCAGGTTGAGCGAGGCCAAGTTGCAGGCAGTGTCGTTCAAGAACATGTACTCCGAGCACGGATTCGACGCGTAAATGCGGTCCGTGTTGGAGGAGGTGTGCCAGTCATTGATGGCGGTGTCGTACTGGATCCCTGGATCGCCGCAGACCCACGCCGCCTCCGCCATCTTGCGGAAGACATCACGCGCCTTCAGCGTCTCCACCGGTTCGCCGCTCACGACGGCGCGCGTCTGCCACGTGCCATCGGACTCGACCGCCTGCATGAACTCGTCGGTGACGCGCACCGAGTGGTTGCCGTTCTGGAAGAAGATCGAGCCGTACGCCTCACCGGTGAAGCTTGCATCGTAGCCGGCTTCGATGAGCGCCCAAGCCTTCTTCTCTTCGTTCACCTTGGAATCGATGAACTCCACAACGTCAGGATGCGCGACGTCGAGGATCACCATCTTCGCTGCGCGGCGCGTCTTGCCACCGGACTTCACGACACCGGCGAAGGCGTCGAAGCCCTTCATGAACGAGACTGGGCCAGACGCGGTGCCGCCACCACTCATCTTCTCCTTCGCGCTGCGAATCGTGGAAAGGTTGGATCCTGCGCCGGAGCCGAACTTGAAGAGCATCGCCTCGGTCTTGGCGAGATCCATGATCGAAGACATGGAGTCCTGCACGCCGTTGATGAAACAGGCGGAGCACTGTGGTCGCGCCTCGACGCCAACGTTGAACCAGACGGGCGAGTTGAACGCCATCTTCTGATTGACGAGAAGGTGCGTCAGCTCCGCAATAAATGCGCCGCGATCTTCGTTGCTCGCGAAGTAGTGCTGCTGCTCGGCCCATGCGTCGATCTGTCCGGTGACGCGACCGATCAGCTGCCGAACGCTGGTCTCTCGCTCTGGGCTTCCTACATGGCCGCGGAAGTACTTGGAGACAACAACGTTGGTTGCGAGCTGGGACCACGAGGAGGGAACCTCGACGCCCTTCTGCTCGAAGACGCTCTTGCCGCTCTCGTTGCCGATCGAGGCATCGCGCAGCTCCCAGGCGATCTCGTCGTACGGGTGAATGCCGGCGGTGGTCCAGCGACGCTTCCAGGTGAGGCCCTTCGCCCCCTTCCCGTCAAAGCTGAGTGGTGGCAACGGAAGTGCGGTGGACTTGATCCCGCTCGCTGTCGTTGCCTTCGCTGCGTCTACCAGGCCTGCCATCGCTCTCCCTAGCTTTCTGTCCGCGGTGCGGACCCCTCCCTCACTGCTCCCCAGCCGGCGGCTGGGCGCGCAGGTTCCCGCCGTTCTGCGAGCGGGAGCGGATCGTACGATGTGGCTGCCCCGCCGTCAACCCCAAAACCACAACATCTGGTGGGGTAAGGGGCGACTGATACGGCGTATGTTGTGTTACGGCGCTAGAGCCCCGAATACGTATGGAGGCCGCTGAACCAGAGGTTCCCCGAGTAGGTGAGGAGGACCGCCCCGAAGCCGATCACGAGGAGGAGGGCGCTGGGGCGGCCCTGCCACCCTCGCTGGCTCCGAGCGTGGAGGTAGACGGCGTAGACGAGCCAGGTGGCCAGGGCGGAGGTCTCCTTGGGGTCCCACCCCCAGTAGCGGCTCCAGGCGATCGAGGCCCAAACGGAGCCGAGGATGAGCATCCCGGCGAAGAGGGGGAAGGCGATCGCGACGGCCCGAAAGGCGATGAGGTCGAGGCGCTTCGCCGCGGGGAGCCAGGTGAACCGGTCCCCCTCGCCCTGCACCAGGTAGGCGACGCCGGCGGCGAAGGCGAAGGCGAAGATGCCGTAGCTGAGCATCGCGAGGCCAACATGGATCGTGAGCAGCAGCGGATGCTGCAGCGCCGGCACGAGTTGCACCACCTCATTCGGCAGCGTTGCTGCGTAGGCGAGCAGGCCGAGCGCAACGCCGTACGAGATCGTTGCGAGCGGACGGATCCGCCCAGCGCGATCGGCGATGAGCGTCGCCGCGCAGATGCCGAAGGCGAAGGCGACGCTGAATTCGTAGAGATTTCCCCATGGGCCGCGCGCGACGACGATTGAGCGCGCGAGGAGCGAGAGCCCGAGCGCTGCGACCGCAACCACGGCGAGTGCGCCGCCGACATCGCCGACAGCGGTGCGACCTTCAGACTTGGTCGGTGCGCCGCCGCTCAACGCAACGCCGAGCGATCCGCTGATGCTGCTGCGCACTGAGCCCCGCGCGTCGACGCGCGTGTCGACGATCGCCAGCGGGCGAACGGAGCGATCGCCAGCGGCAATCAGGGCGACGTGAACGACGTGCAGGGTGAAGGTGGCGAGGAGGGCGATGCCGCCGACGACAACCAGATAGAAGGAGAGGGTCGCCACCTAATTAGGCGCGCGCGGCGCCGCCCGGTGGCGGACCCTTCGGTCGTTCTACTTTTACCGCGGTTCGATAGCGCATCTCCAGTCCGCAGCCCGCGCAGACGACGAGCTCAGCGAGGCGCACGGCGCCGCAGCTCGGGCAGGCGATGAGGAGCGCTGCGCCATTGGCGCTGCGGATGCTCCCGGCTGGATAGATGAGCCCTGTCGCTACGTCGTAGGGGCGGCCCGGTGGGAAGAGCGCTGCACCGTTCGCGTCGCGTGGCGCAGGGGCGGGAGCCTCAGTCGCGAGGGTGATCCGGCCGCCACGCTTGGTGACGCCGACGAGGCTCCAAATGCCGCCCGTGGTAAGGAGCCAAAGGGCGACGAGGGGGAGGATGAAGAGCGGCAGGAGGCGGATGAGCGCCGCCCAGTCAGGGGTGACGATCGAGGGGATCAGCGTGGCGATCGCGTCAACCAGGCTCTTCAGTAGGGCGCCGATCGTGTCCATGCGGTGATCCTACCGCCCGCGTGGTCGACGCGCCGACGGACCACGCTTGCGCGTCGCGCCGCGACCGGGCTGCCAGCGGCGCTCGACAGGACCGTCGTCTTTCCCTGGCTCAACGTATGGGACCGAGGGGCGACCGAGTGTCGGAGCGGCGCGTTTCGGTCCGTTCTTCGATGGTCCGATTAATGCTCCGCTCGATGTTCCACTCGACGGTCCAGCGAGCATCTCACGAAAGAGCCGGGCGCTCACCACGCCGGCACCGACGCGACGCGCACGATCACGCAGCTCGCGGTCGTCACTTACCACCACAAGACGATCGGCGCGACCGGGATCGGGGCGACCGAGCGCTGCGATGATCTGGTCGTCGGCCGACGTTGCGCCGCCGTCACGAAAGACCTCGATCTTCACCCGCGACGAGACGAGGCGGCGGAGCGCCGATTCGAGTGCGCCGAGTCGCACCTCATCGCGCCCGCCGACTAGGTTGTTCCCGTCAACAAGGAGTCGTTCCGCGTTCGCGAGCAGTCGTCGCTCGTGGTCTACCATCACCTCATGCTCCTTTGCGTCGACCTCGACGGGGTCGTCTACCGCGGCAGTGAACCTGTCCCTGGCGTGGGCCCGCTCCTCACCACGCGTCGCGTTGCGGGGGACCAGATCGTCTACGTCACGAACAACAGCTTCTTGCGCCTTGATGAGTATCGCGCGCGCATCGAATCTTGCGGCGCGCCGTTCAGCGAGGAGGGGATCGTGACGGCTGCCGCCGCCGTGGCGGAGCGATTTCTCGACGAGGGGCGCTCAAGGGTGCTCGTCTTTGGCGCCGCCGGCCTCGTCGCGTGGCTGATCGCACGTGGCCTCGACGCTCGTCGCGCTACCACCATTCCCGACGAGGCGACGCTCGTCGCCTGGGCCCCCGACGGGGTCACCGTTGGCCTTGATCATGAGAGCGGCGCGCGCGAACTGGCGCTCGCGGCAGCGGCGGTACGCGCTGGAGCGCTACTCGTCGCGCCGAATCGCGACGCTACCTACCCTGAGCCGACCGGCCTCATCCCCGGAACGGGGGCGACGGTCGCAGCGCTTGAGGCGGCAGCCGGCGTCCTTGCTGTGGTCGTCGGCAAGCCTGCCCCTCATCTCATCACCACCGCGATGCATCGTGTTGGCGCCACCGCTGCGACAACGGTGATGATCGGCGACTCACCCGCCACCGACATTGCGGCGGCGAACGCCGCTGGGGTGCGTTCGATCCTGTTGCTCACCGGGGTCACGAGCGCCGACGATGTTGCGACGCTGCCAGCGAGCGAGCGCCCAACCTTCGTGGCACGCGACGCAGCGGCGCTCGACGCGCTGCTCAGCGACTTGGATTGAATCTGACGCGCAGTAAGAAGCGCAGCTAGTCGGGCAGTTAATCGACGACGCCGAGTGCCGCGAGGGCGATCCGCGCGCCGAAGATCAAGATCAAGATCTGTCCGCCGATGCGCGTCGCGAGGATGAGTCGCTCCGGCAAGAGGCGCCCAGCGGCGGCACCGACGGTACCGAGGAAGAGCTGCCAGGAGAGGCTTGCGCCGGCGGCGCCAAGGGTGAAGGCAACAGCCTGGGCTGGATCACTGCCGAGCCCCGGGAGGCCAACCGCGAGGGCCAGGAAGTAGATGACCGTTGCGGGGTTGAGTGCGGTCAACGCGATGAAGCGAAGGTAGAGGGCGCGCGCACTTTCGCTCGCACGGGCGTCGTGTCGTGGCGCCTTGGTGCGACCTTCGCCGCGACGTGCGGTGAGGCGGGCGACGATGAGGGCGAGGAGTCCACGCACGCCGATCGCGATGAGGACCCCGCCTGAGGCGACCTGTAGCGGGGTGACCCAGGCGGCGAAGATGCGCCCGACGGCGCCGCCAATGCCGAGCGCGGTCGCGCAGTAGGTGAGGTCGACGGTGGCGGCGCCGGCGCCGGCGGCAAGGCCGCGGCGGAGCCCCCCCGCCATCCCCGCCTCGATGATGAGCACGGCAATCGCACCGACGGGGACGGCGATCGCATAGCCTGCGAAGATACCTGCGAGCAGCGCCCCTTCCATAGGGCGCAGGATAGGGGTGCACGACGGCACGTGCGAGGAGGGGTCATGGCGAAGGTCCTACTCACCGGCGCATCTGGTTTCGTTGGGAGCCATGTGCTCCCCGCTCTCCTCGACGCCGGACACGAGGTTGTCGCGCTCTGTCGCTCTGAGAAGGTCGGCGCAAGGGTGCAGGCGCGCATTGAGCGCGGTGTCGATCGCCTGCAGGTGCGCGTTGGCGACATCGGGAACGTAGATTCCATTGCCGCTGCGGCCACCGGCTGCGACGCGATCGTGCACCTCGTGGCGATCCCGCGCGACTGGAGCGGCGGACGTGACCTTGATCGGGTGAATCACCTTGGCACCGCAAATGTCGTTGCAGCGGCGCAGCGCGCTGGCGTGAGGCGCTTCGTGCACCTCGGTGCACTCGGCGTCGAAGAGCGCGCCGGCCTCAACTACGCGAGCTCCAAGGCGCGCGGCGAGCGCGTGGTGCGCGAGTCGGGGCTCGACTACACCATCATCAAGCCGAGCCTCATCTGGGGAGAGCGCGATGGATTCTTCAACATCGTCGCGGCGCTCGTGCGTCTCCCCGCCCCTTTGGTCCCGGTTCCCGGGAATGGGAAGAGCCGCTTCCAGCCGGTCTGGGCGGGTGACGTCGCGCGAGCGATCGTCACCGTGCTTGCCGATGCGAAGGGGAGCGTCGGTCGCGCCTATGAACTTGGTGGACCGCGCTACTGGACGTACGCCGAGATCACGCGCGAGGTTGCACGCGCGCTGAATAAGCGACGACTGATCATTCCTATGCCGGTGCCGCTGATCGGACTCGTCGCAGGAGTTTCGGAGGCGATTCGCCTGCCGTTCCCCGTTGCGACCGATCAGTTGCGTCAGCTTGCACTCGACAACATCGGCGCGCTCGACGCAGTTGAACGCGAGCTCGGCTTCGTGCCGGTCGACATGGCGGGGCGGCTCGGATATTTGCAGCGAAAGATTTCCAGGCAATAGCCCGGTGGCGCAAGCCTCCGAGCGAGTAGGGAGGGTTTGATGCGATTCGCGGTGAGCTCTGGCGGCATCCGTAGTGCGGCGAAGACGGAGATCCTCGCGGTCCCACTCTTCTCCGATGATCTTGGCTCGACGCACCTGCGTGACGTGGACGCAGCAGCGGGTGGTGCGCTCGCCGCGCTGCGAGGCATCGGTGAGGCGACGGGTCGGCGCTACAGCGCGAGCCTTGCAGCAGGGGGGCGACTCCCCGCAGATCACCTCCTCTTCGTCGGGGCCGGAGCACGCAGCGACCTTGACCGTCAGGCGCTCCTGCGTTGGGCGGCCGCGGTCGTGCGCCGTCTCGCTGGACGCCGCGTCTCACGCATCACCATCGACGCAACGTCGATCGTCGCTGCGCTGAAGGGCGGGTCACCGGCGCTCCTCGCTGAAGGTGGCCCATCGTTCGGCCCAGGGCTCTCGCCAAAATCGGCAGAGAAGATCGACGCCGCGGTGGTCGCGGTCGAGCTGTTGGTGCGCGGTGCGATCGAAGGTGCGTTCCATGAAGGGATCGACGGGAAGAGCACGCTCGATGCGGCCCCCGCTCCGATCAACACCGTAGAGATCCTGCTCCCCGCAGGTGCGAACGTGCGTGACGCCGCTGCAGCGATCGGACGGTCGCAGATCATCGCCGACGGCACCGTGCGCACCAAGCGCTGGTCGAACAAGCCCGCGAACGAGATGTCGCCGCTCGGGATCGCCGAAGAGGCGCGTGATCGGGCGCGCGCCGTTGGCCTACGCGCACGGATCGTGCGCCGCGCCGAACTTGAGCGGATGGGTGCTGGGATGCTTCTCGCCGTTGGACGCGGCTCCGAGAACGAGCCGTGCATCGTCGCGCTCTCTGGCGGCCGCCCTGGCGCCAAGGATCCGCTCGGCCGACGACTTGCGATGGTGGGGAAGGGCGTCTGCTTCGATACCGGCGGCATCTCACTGAAGCCCGCCGACGGCATGGAAGAGATGAAGATGGACAAGAACGGTGCGATCGCCGTGATCGAGGCCGCCGCGACGATCGCGCAGCTCGATCCGGGGCGCCCGATCCATGCGGTCGCCGCCTGTGTCGAGAACATGCCGTCGGGACACGCCACGCGACCCGGCGACGTGGTCACCGCGCTCAATGGAAAGCGCGTTGAGATCACCAACACCGACGCTGAGGGGCGGCTGATCCTCGGTGACGCGATGACCTTCGCGGAGCGCGCCCTAGGGGCGACGCACCTTGTCGACGTGTCCACGCTCACGGGGATCGTCTATTCCGCGTTCGGCGGCGAGGTCGCCGGCACTTGCGGCTCCGACGCAGCACTCCTTGACGAGTTCCACCTCGCCGCACGGCGTGCCGGCGAGGTCTATTGGCCGTATCCGCTCGCCGACGCTTACAAGAAGAACATGGAGACGTGGTCGGCAGACCTGCAGAATTCTGGGACGCGCGAGGCGTCGCTCATCCGCAGTGGCCTCTTCCTGCGCGAGTTCACCACGGTGCCGTGGATCCATCTCGACATCGCCGGCACCGCCTATCGCCGAAGCGTCGCCCCGTTCGCTGGGCGCGGCTCGACGGGGGCTGCCCATTCGTCGCTCGTTGAGCTCGCCATGGGAGGCGGCAGGCGGCGATGAGTCCGATTAGCGGCTGGCGTGAGCGCCTCGCCGCCCTCCTCGTCGCACCGCTCCTGGTCGTGGGGCTCGGCCTCGCTGCGGCAGGCCCGGTGCGCGCCGATCAACTCGACGATGCGCTGAATCAACAGAAGGAGCTCGCCGCCCAACTTGCTGCGCAGCAGAAGGCGCTCGACGCGCTGATCGCGCAGCAGCAGTCGCTGAGCTCGCAGCTTGCCGCTACCTCGGCCGCGCTCGAGAAGAACACCTCGTCGCTCGCCACCATCACCGCCGAGGTGACGCGACTCGGCAAGGTCGTCGACAAGGCGAAGGCGGAGCTCGCCAAGATGCAGGCTGCCGTCAACTCACTCGACCGCGAGATATCGCGGCTGGTCAAGGAGCAGGAGCAGAAGGCACAGGAGCTCGACGCGCGGCGCTCAATTCTCTCGGCGCGACTTCGCGAGGCGTACATCGCCGATCGCACCCCGCCGCTCTGGACTCTCCTCTCGGGTCAGTCGTTCACCGACATTTTGCTCGACATCGCCGGGTTCACGGCGCTTGGTCAGCGCGACGTGCAGCTCGCCGACGGCATCTCGCGCGACGCGGCCAGACTCGCCGCGATCGAAGATCAGGTGCGCGCAAATCGCGCCGAGGCCGATCGATTCCGTAAATCCGCGGCGAAGCAGAAGGCGGCGCTGGATGCGCAGTACGGCGCGCTGCAAGCGGCACGCAAGCGGCTCGCCGACACCGTAGCAAAGCAGAAGGCACAGATCGCCGCGCAGAAGAAGGCGATGGACGCTGTGGTGAACAGCAAGGCGCAGCTCGCCGCCGCGGTTGCCGCGCTCAAGGCTGAAGAGGCGCAGGTCAAGTCGATCGTCGATCAGTTGCTCAAAGACAAGTACGGCTCGGGGCTTCCCGGCCTCTATGAGGGGGGATGGACGTGGCCGATCTTGAGAACGGCGGGGGGATTCGTGAAGCCTGCGAATGGATACCGCCCCTACGTTTCGCAGAAGTTTGGTTGCGTCTCGTGGAAGATCTATCCGCGTAACTCCTCGTGCCCCTCGAGCATCCCGTACTTCCACAACGGTCTCGACATTTCGGCACCACCAGGGACACCGATCTACGCGGCGGCGGCGGGTCAGGTGATCGTTGCGGGCACCTGCAATTACTGCAAGGTGTGGAAGGGGATGCGACCGCTCGCCTGGGTCTGGATCGCGCACAGCAAGTCGCTCGTGAGCATCTACGCCCACATCGGCGATGGGAAGGTCGCGAGTCAGCCAAAGTGGCGCGTCTCGGTCGGCGATTACGTCGCGGCGGGGCAGCTCATCGCCTTCGTCGGGTCGACCGGAAACGTGACCGGCCCACACCTGCATCTCTCGCTCCTCTCGAACGGCAAGTACTCCTGCATTCAGAAGTACCTCCCCGGGGGCGTCTGCCCTGCGCACTGAGTCGATCCCAGCGCTGCTCAATCGTCTCGGGATCGAAGCGAGCGAACATCGGCGCGACGGGGTGATCGCCTGGGACCTGACGCTCGACGGCGAACGCCGCCGTGATCTCAAGGTGACACTGATCGCTGACCCGCAACCTGGCGGCGCGTTGATCGTCTGGGGCCATCTGGCCCCGCCGCTCGGCGACGGGTTACGCAAGGCGTATCGCAGCCTCTTGGAGTGGAACGACCGCTTCACCTTTGCGAAGTTTGGGATCGCCCCCGACGGGCGCCCGACACTCGCCGTAGAGCTCCCGCTCGAATCGGCGCGCGACGAGGATCTTTCGGCAGCGCTCGCCCGCGTCGCGCTGATCGCGGATCGCCTCTTCGATGAGACCGCCGCCTGGATCTGGATTGGCGGCACGCCACCCGCAGACCCTGACGCGGAGCGGCGGAATCGCCCCCTCCTCGCCGCACACCCAGGGCTCGCCGATCGCCTCGAGGGGTAGCGCCGCGCCGCTACACTCGCCACATGGCCGACCTCGATCGCCCGAAGCGTCCCGTCCCACGACCGCTCCCCGCCGTCCTCGCCGGAGCGAACGCCGACGTCTACTTCCTGCGCACGGAGCAGCTGCTCGCCGCCGAGGGCCGAAACCCAATCGTCTCAATGGAGGTCTTCGCTCGGGTCGACGGCGCAACCCTTTGCGGAATTGACGAGGTGAAGGGGCTCCTCGCCATCGCGTTGGAGAGCGACGCCGCAGCAGGGAGGGCCGACCTCTGGGCGCTCGCCGATGGCGACCAGATCGCCGCAAAAGAGGTGGTGCTCCGCATCCGCGCGCCGTATCGAAGCATCGCGCACCTCGAGACCTCGTATCTCGGCGCCCTCTCGCATGGCACCGGCTGGGCGACGGCGGCGCGCAAGGTTGTCGCGGCCGCTGGGCCAATTCCGGTGGTCGCCTTCGGCGCACGTCACGTGCATCCGAACATCGCCGATCGTCTCGACTATGCGGCGATCGTCGGCGGCGCGACCGGCGCCTCTACGCCGTCCGGAAGTGCGCGCCACGGGATCTCTCCCGTTGGCACCATGCCGCATGCGCTGATCCTGCTGTACGGCGACACCGTCGAAGCGGCGCTCGCCTTCGACCGGAGCGCCGACCCCGAGGTGCCGCGCATCGTGCTCGTCGACACCCTCCGAGATGAGTCTGAAGAGTCAACACGTGTAGCCGCGGCGCTCGGCGCGAATCTCTCCGGCGTGCGCCTCGATCGCGCGAGCGAACTTGGTGGCGTCACCCCGCAGCTCGTCAGCGAGGTGCGCGCGGCGCTCGACGCCGCGGGTGCGACTACGGCGAAGATCGTGATCTCCGGCGGGCTCTCGCTCGAGCGCATCGCGGCGTTCCGCGCCGCAGGTGCGCCGGTCGATACCTTCGCCGTCGGGAGCGCGATCTCCGCCGCTCCGCCGATCGACTTCACCGCCGACATTCACGAGGTTGATGGCATGCCAGTTGGGAAGCGCGGTCGAACCGTTGGCAGCACCTCCTCGCCGCGTCTGCGCGCGGTCGACCTTGCCGCATGGCGTGCGGCGATCGTCGACTGAGGGGGCGCTAGCATGGCCTTGATGCCGCTCACGATCGAAACCCCCGCCCCCGATGCACGTGACCTGCTGACGCAGGAGGAGGCGCACGCCCGCGCAGCCGCCGTCTCCGCTGTTCGCTACGACCTCGCCGTAGAGTTCGCCGCGAACGCTGCGACCTTTCGGGGCGCGATCGGCGTGGAGTTCACCCTCGCCGCAGGCGCGGCGGCGACTGCCGCAGCACGTGGCGTCTTCCTCTGCTTCCGAGGGCGAACGATCCACGCGATGCGTCTCAACGGCGTTGCAATCACGGCGCCCGACTGGAACGGCTATCGCCTTGTCCTCCCCGCGGCGGGGCTCAAGCTCGGCGCGGTCAATCGCCTCGAGGTCGAATACGAGAACGTCTACGACACGGGGGGCGACGGGGTGTTTCGATTCATCGACCCCGAAGACCACGGCGAGTACGTGTACACGAACTTCGAGCCGTACGAGTCGCACCGTATGGCGCCACTTTTCGACCAGCCCGACATCAAGGGTCGCCTTTCGCTTCGCGTCCTCGCCCCCGCCGACTGGACCGTGTTGGCGAACGGAGGGGAGGCTGGCGTCTCCGCTGTCGAGCCAGACGGAAGATCGTGGCGCACCTTTATCGAAACCCCGCCGCTCTCGAGCTATCTCTACTGCCTAGCGGTCGGCGCCTTCGTCGGTCGCCGCAGCGAGGTGCGCATCCCTGGTCGTGCCGAGGCGATCCCCGTCGGCCTCTGGTCGCGCCGCTCCCTCGCCACCTTTGTCGAACACGACCGATTCGTGCGACTCACCGAACAGGCGTTCGCCTTTTACGCCGACCTGTTTGGACGCGGCTATCCGTTCGACAAGCTCGATCACATCTACTGCCCTGAGTTCTCGACGGGTGCCATGGAGAACGTGGGGCTGATTACCTACAACGAGGGCTACATGTTCCGCAGCGCGCCAACGCCGAGCGACGTCACCGATCTTGCCGAGGTGGTCTTTCACGAGATTGCGCACATGTGGTTCGGTGACCTGGTGACGATGCGTTGGTGGAACGATCTTTGGTTGAACGAGTCGTTCGCAACCTACGTCTCGTATCTCTGCCTCACCGAAGGGTCGGACTTCCCTGGCGCCTGGCGCGAGTTCAACGTTCAGCTGAAGCGCTGGGCGCTCGCCGAAGACGATGCACCAACGACCCACCCGATCGCTGGCGTGGTCTCCGATACGGACCAGACCTTTCTCAACTTCGACGGGATCACCTACGGAAAGGGGGGCGCAGTGCTCAAGCAGCTCGGCGCTCGCCTCGGCCGCGCCGGCCTCTCCGCGGGGCTTCGCACCTACTTCGAGCGTCACGCCTACGGAAACGCCACCCTCGACGACTTCCTCGCCGCACTCGAGGCGGGGAGCGGCGTGCCGCTTGGTGATTGGTCGAATCAGTGGCTGCGCACCAGCGGGCCGAACCGCTTCGCCGTTGCGATCAGCCCAACCCCAGGCGGCCGCATCGCGCGGCTCTGCGTGAACCAAGAGGTCGTCTCGGGCGATCCAATCTTGCGCGAGCACCTCATCCGCATCGCCCTGCTGCGCCCTGCGGCGAACGGCGGGGTTGCAATCGAAGCGCATGAGGCACTGATCAGCGGGGCGCAGAGCGACATCCCCGCCGCCGTCGGCTCGACGCTCCCGATCGGTGCCGTTCCGAACCTCGACGACCTCGCCGTTGGCAAGGTCGCCCTCGACGACTCCACGCTTCGGCTCGTTGAGGAGCGCCTCGAGGCGATCCCCGACGGGCTGCTGCGCCAAGTGATTTGGACGGCGATCTGGGAGCTCGTGCGCGACGGTCGCTACCCGGTCGCCCGATACGCGGCGCTCCTCGTCGATCGACTCCCCGAAGAGCCCGAGTCGACGATCGTGCAGCAGATCGCCGAGTCAACAATTAGTCCGCTGCTGCTGCGCTACCTCCCCGACGGTGAGCGCGAGCGATGGGGGAGCCGCCTCGTCGACGTGGCGCGTCGCCGCCTTGCGCGCGGCGGGGATGAGGGGATGCGGATCATCTGGTCGCGCATCCTTGTGCTCGCCGCCGTAACCCCACGCGATGTTGAAGAGGGGTGGCAAGTGGCCACAGGGGAGACGCCGCTCGACGGCGTGGAGATTGACCAGGATCACCGCTGGGCACTGCTGGTACGCGGCGCCTCGTTTGGGTCACCGCAGAGCGCCGCACGGCTGCGCGCCGAGGCGTTGCGTGATCCGAGCGATCGTGGCCAGCGTGCCCTCATCAGCGCCGCCGTTGCGACCCCCGAGGTGGCAGCAAAACACGCCGCCTGGGCGCGCTTCTTCGTACCCGACGGCTACGGCAGCGTCGTGCGCACCACCGCGGCGGTCGCGGGGTTCGCCTGGCCGTGGCAGCGCGAGCTCCTCACCCCGTACCTGCGCCAACTCCCTGAGGCGCTCCTCGCCCTCGGCGCCGCGGATTCCACCTTCGCCCGCAACTGGTTCCGCGCAGCGTCACTTGGACTCTGGGGCGATCCGGGGGCGGCGCTCGTGGCGATCGACGCCTTCCTCGTCAACGTCAGCGATCCGGCACACGCGATCCCCGAGGTCGACGCCGCGCGGCTTCGCCGCCTCGGCCTCACCGAGCGCGACGCCCTCCAGCGCATCCTCCGCCAGCGCTCGCTCGCCGCAGGTTGAGCACACCCAACAGGGTCACCATCGCAACGCTCGCCCGCAGCGGTCTACTCCTCCTTGCGTTCGTTGCAGCGCTCGCGGCACTTGCGGTCGGTCGCTACCTCGTCGCGCTCCTTCGTGATCCCGCCGATGCGACCGCAGCATTCGCTCTGGTACGCGCGGCGAACCCGCTCCTCTTCGTTGCAGTGCTTATTGCGTGGGCGCCGCTCGTTCGCTGGATCGCCACAAGGAGCAGTGCGATCGAGCCGTGGCGTCGTGCCATCGTGCCAGGACCGTTCGCGGGAGAGCCGGCGCACCTCCTTGCGTCGCAGCTCGGCGCACGACGGGGTCGCACGACGCTCGCGCTCTCACTGATTGCAGCATATGGGTGGCCACTTGGGCTGGTCGCATCGCATCTGGTGCACCCGCTCGCCGTGATCGTTGGCGTTGCGTGGGCTGCGCTCTGCGCCGTAGCGCTGCTGCTTCGATCAGCGCTATTGCAACCTGCGCCTACCGACCGCGCGAGCTAGCGCGCCACGTTCGACTAGCGCGTCAGTTCGGAGGCAAACTCCTCAAAGACGCCGAGATAGTGGTCCACGTCGGCATCGCTCATTGCGATCGAGAGCGTCCACTCCTCGTCGCGACCAGGTGTTCCGAATATGCCGCGGTTCATGTTCCAGAGCCAGCCGAGGTCGACCAGCTCCTTCTGTTGCGCGTTCTTGTAGCTCTCATAGTCGACCACCTTCGTGGAGGCGAAGGTGATCACCCCCTTCGACTCGATGCCGAGCGGGTAGGCGGCCAATCGATAGCGGTCGATGATCCCCTGGGCGCCGTCAAGCAGCCGTGAGTTGATCGCGCCGAGGCGCGTGTACGCCTCGGGAATCATCACGCGCTCAAGATTGGCGCGCGCCGCCGCCATGGCGAGCGGGTTGCCGTTGAAGGTGCCGACCATGTAGACATCGCCGTTCAGCACCGGCCCCCAGACCTCGTCGGTTCCACCGATCGCGCCGGTCGGGATCCCGGCACCGAGCGCCTTTGCGAGGCAGACGAGATCGGGGCGAATGCCGAAGAGTTCCGTCGCGCCACCCGCGGCAACGGTGAGCCCCGTCTTCACCTCGTCGACGATCCAGAGGACGCCGTACTTCTTGGTGATGCGTCGCACCTCCTCGAGGTAGCCAGGCTCCGGAAGGATCACGCCGCAATTCATGAGCGCGGCCTCCATGATGAGGCACGCAGGCAGGCGGTCCTCGGCCTTGAGGCGCTCGAGGCGTCGCTCCAGCGCCGGTGCGTCGTTGAACGGCACGGCGATCGTCATCTGCGTGACCGAGTCGGGGATCCCCTTACCGTAGGCGAGCGACGGATAGTTATCGCGGTCGCCCATCTCGTATACGGAGAGGCCAATGTCAACCATCACGTAGTCGTGATGCCCGTGATAGCTGCCGAAGATCTTCATGATGCCGTCGCGACCGGTAAAGGCGCGTGCAAGGCGGATCGCATCCATCGTAGCCTCGGAGCCAGAGTTGACGAATCGCCAGCGCGGCAGCTTCCAGCGCTCGGCGAGCAGTTCCGCAACGATGTAGGCGTCTTCCGTCGGAGCAGCGAAGTGCGAGCCGAGGCGCATCCGCCGATCGACCGCCTCGGTGATGATCGGATGGGCGTGCCCCTGGACCATGCTGCCGACACCGTTGTGCACGTCGAGGTACTGGCGCCCGTCAACGTCCCAGACATATTGCCCGGCGCCGCGCTCGAGGTAGATCGGGTAGGGGGCGCGTCGCTGATAGCTCGAGGGAACGCCGCCGACGAGGGCGCGTTCTGCACGTGTGAAGGCGGCGGCCGAGGATGGGGTGCGCTCATTCAAGCGCGCGGCCTCGCGCTGGGTCATGGCGCGGATCCGCTCAGGGTCAATCTGGACCGTTGGACCCGCGGGCGGCTCGGCACGGTGGGGGACCGGCGCGGTGGTTGGAGCGGTATGTCGAAGCGGCTGGATCGCCATCGTGCACCTGTTTCGTATTCCTGCGAAATCCGCAACGCAGATCTCTCTGGGTGCGATATTAGCACCGAGGGGGGCAATCTGTCCCGAATATCGCAGCACAACGGCAATTCACGCACGGCTCCCGCACGGATCTGAGGGGGTAAAAGCGTGGTTTAGAGGGTCTTTGTCACCTTCGTGAGCCCAGCGGGGGCATCAGGGTTGCGGCCCCGCCCCGTGGCGATCGCCTCGATGAGGGCGAGCCCGGCGATCGCGGTTGCTGGAGCACTGAGTGGCCCCGCAGGCCCATTGGGGAGGCGGATCGACGCGGCGTCGGAGGCTCCACCAGAGGTGCGCAGGGTAAGTGTCGGCGAACCGGCGGCGGCGAGACGTTGCCGCGCGATCTCCATGCTCTCCATCGTCGCCGTGTCGGTTGCAAGAAGGATTGCTGGCACGCCAGCCCCCGCCGAAGCGATCGGTCCGTGCAGGAGATCCGCGGCGGAGTAGCCGTCGCCAAACGCACCAGTCGTCTCGCGCAGCTTCAGGGCGAACTCCAGCGCGTTGGGGAACTCGAAGCCGCGCCCGACCACAAGCGCGCGATCTGTCGCGAGCATGCTCGCGAACTGAGAACCACCACGCGCCGGTGCGATCCACGCATCTGTAGCGGCAAGCGCGCCGCGCATTCGCTCGGGGAGTTGCGGCAGTTCGTTCGCCCATGCAGCATCGCGGCCGAGAGCGCGCGCCGCCGCAGCGGCGATGAGCGCGACGCAGACGAGCTCGGCGATATAGGTCTTTGTTGCCGCAACTGCGCGCTCCTCGCCGGCGGCGAGGTACACCGTTGCGTCGGCGGCGGTGGCAAGCGGCGATGCCGCCTCGTTCGTCAAGGCGATGGTGAGCGCGCCGCGGCGGCGCGCCGAATCCACAAGCGCGATCATGTCGGGCCCAGCTCCAGACTGACTGAAGGCGACCAACACGCTTTCGGGTGACGCGGTCTCAATCCCGTATTGGGTGACGAGGCTCGCCGCCGCAAGGGCGACGGGGACGCCGACCGCGTGCTCGAGCAGGTATCGGCCATAGATCGCCGCATGGTCGCTCGTGCCGCGCCCGGCGACGACGATCACCTTTGGGCGGCGTTCTGCAAGTAGCGTGCCAATCGCGTCGAGCCGTGCGCGGTCGGCGATGAGACCCTGCACCACTTCAATGGAGGCTGCGATCTCGCCGCGCATGATTGTCGCTGGGGGGGTGTCCGCCATCTGCTCTCCTTGTTGTTTTGGGGTCAGGGAAACTCCATTCCCTCGCTCGGTTGAGGCTACCACCGCGGGAACTTGGCAGGCCCCCGCAGCGTTATGGTGGTGCGGGCTGCTGCCCATGGGAACACCACGGAGGCACGATGTTGGGTCGACGCTGGACGATCACCGCAGGACTTGTCGCGGGATTGGCGCTCGCCGCCCCATCGAGCGTGGCCTTCGCTGCACTGCAGGCGGCCCCCACCGCCTCCGACGACCCCTGCGCCCCAGCCGCTGACGGATCCGTTCCACCAATGTGCCAGTCCGGGACGCCCATTCCGCCGACCGGCGCCTTCTTCAGCGAGCGCTTCACCCAACTTGTCACGGGCGACTCCCTCTCCCGTTATGTCTTCAATATTGCTGCTGGCACGATCAGCTTCAGTGGCGGAACGTTGCAGGCTTCAGTCGGCTGCAACACCCTGAGCGCAGCCGCAGCCTTCCAGCCCGGGGGGCCGATCACCATCACCTCACCCATTGCGGCGACAAAGATGTACTGCGACGCGCTCATGGAGTCGGAGGCAGCCCTGATCACGATTCTCCAGGGTGGCGATCTTGCGCTCACCAACGATGGGATCACCGGGTCGGCTGGGCTCATTCGTATCGATGGGGGCGTGCACGTTGCGATGCCGGGAGGGGTAAACCCCGGGGGGAGCGGCTTCGCTCCTGATGGTTCTGGCGCACCGATCCTCAGCATCGGATCCGATGGCGCGACATATCAAGTTGCTGCAGGCTTCTTCTCGCTTGGCGGTGGAGCGCTCAGCGCGAGCGTTGGTTGCAACACCATCAGCGGCAGCGCCGAACTCTCGGGAGACAGGATCGCCGTTAGCGGAGAGTTCCGCTCAACACTTATGTACTGCGAGGGGCTGATGGACGCCGAGGCGGCGCTAACCGCGGTGCTCCGCGGGGTCAACCTGCGATTCTCGAGCGCGTACACCGTTTCTAGCGACGCGGGGTCATTTACCATCGCCCCGACGCTCTGCTGCCCAGGGCCTCGACCCGGCCCTGGCGTGCCGAGCGACCCCACGGGTCTCGCCATCGCGTTTGTGCTGCTCTTCCTACCCGCCCTCGTCGGCGCAGAAGGGATTCGGCGCGGGCTCAGCGACTAGCGGGCTCAGCGCGTAGCGTCGAGCCCCTGCGCGTCGTTGACGCCGGTCGGCATCTCTCGCACGGCCGGAACGGGGCCGAAGAGGAGCGGCACGAAGGCGAGTGTCGAGAGCGACCCACCGAGTGCGATCGTGGCGCGGACCCCGATGCTCTCACCGAGCACGCCGCCGAGAAGTGCTCCGATTGGGATTGTTCCCCATACAAACCAGCGCATCGTCGCGTTCATGCGCCCCTGCATCGGCTCGGGGGTGATCGCTTGCCGCAGGCTTACCTGATTGATGTTGTAGATGGTTCCGCTCGCGATGCCGGTGAAACCAGAGGCGGCCAGGAGGGCAACATTCAGCACGGTCGCATCGGGCTGTCCGATCGCCACGAGGGCGAGGAATGGCCCAGCGAGAGGGGACATGTAGAGGATCGTCTTGCCGACGCCGAGCCGCTTCGAGACGCGGTCGGCCGCGGCGGCTGCCGCGAGCCCACCGATCCCCGCGATGGTGAACGAGAGGCCGATAAGCGCCTCAGACATATGTAGCTCGCGAATCGCGAAGAGGAAGATGAGGGTGTTCGCCATGGTGGAGAAGAGGTTCGATGTTGCTGTTGCTGCGCCAATGGTGCGCAACGCCGGGTTGCCAAAGACGAAGCGAACTCCCGCGGCGATCTCGCCCCGGAGCGAACCGCGCGATGTCGCCTCAGCCCGTTTTTGCCCGGATGCTGCAGGCGCATCGGCGTTGCGGGTGCGGATCGAGAGGAGGAGGAGTGCGGAGAGAAGAAACGATCCCGCGTCGAGCATGATTGCGACCGGAGCGCGCAGCGCGGCGATAACCGCCCCGGCGATGCCTGGACCAATGAGCCCAGCCGCGTTGCGGCTCAGCTCCAGCTTGCTGTTCCCCTCAACGAGATCCTCGCGCGGGATGAGCGCCGGAAGGTACGACTGGTAGGCGACATCGAAGAATACGGTGAGCACGCCGACGCAGAACCCGACACCGATGAGCAGCGCAAGGTTGAGCGCGCCGAGCAGGTAGGCGAGCGGGATGATCGTAAGGAGAAGTGCGCGCCCAAGGTCGCCAGCGACAAGTACGGCACGGCGCGGCAGCCGGTCCACGACCGCACCCGCAATCAGGCCGATGGCCAGGAAGGGGAGAAAGTCGGCGAGGTTGAGCAGCGCGACCTCAAACGGTCCAGCGTCAAGGAGACGAATTGCCACGATCGGCAGCGCGAATGCACTGATGTTCGACCCGAGGTGGCTGACCGTCTCCGCCGACCAGAGGCGCAAGAAGCCTGGGTCGCGGACGAGTCGACGGCGCGCGGTGGCGGTAGTGGGCGAGACGTTTGGCATGTGAGCGAGTCTAGGGGCTAGCGGGTGAAGAGGCGTCCGATGCGGTCAAGGATGCGCACCCCAGTAAAGAAGGAGACGAGCGCGGCCGCGGTCACGTAGATGACCTTTGCCCATGGCTGCGCGCTTTCGGTGCCGGCGAGGAAGCCGTGAGCGGTGATCAGCCCGAACGCTACGAAGGCGAGGAGATGGATCACTCGCCAGAGCCGCAGCCCAATGAAGCGACGCGCCTTGCTGGTGACAACCAGCAGGATGAGCAGGTAGAGGGCAATTGAGCCGAGGCCAACCGCAAGCGGACGCCACGGTGCGACGAAGGGGATCAAGATGGAATCCCAGCTGAAGCCGATGTAGGTGTCGAGCAGGAGCAACAGGGCGTGGGATGCACCGAGGAGGAGCCCCCAGAAGCTGAGGCTTTCGTGCAACGTGTCGTTCACGAATCGGCGTGAGATTCGATCGAGCAGGCGGGTGGTCATGCCGAGGCCGTAGATCGTTGAGGCGGCGAGCGCCCCGTAGGCGAGCAGCGCGGTGATGCGCGAGGCGACCCAGGGGATCTTTTCGGGAGAGACGTTGATTAGGTGGAAGATGCCATCAATCGCCGCGGGGAGCGAACCATAAAAGGTGAGAGCGATCACAAGCACCAGCGCAACCCAAAGGAGCGCCTGCAGGGATCGGGGGAGACCGCGGTAGCTTGGCCGGCTCACGCGCTGGCCTCTTGGCTTGGCAGGAATCCTGCGCCCGAGTAGCCGACCGCGGGAGCACTCAAGATCGCACCTTGATCGTTCACTGCAATGATGCGGTCGACGCCAGCTGTCTCAGCTCGTCGGATCGCCGCACCGCCATCGATGACGATCGCCTTAGCCCACGCCTCTGCAACCCGCGCGCTCTCTGCGACGACGGTCGCTTGGGCGATGCCGCTCTGTGAGGAGCGCCCGGTCCGCGGGTCGATGAGATGATGACGGCCGCCCCAGGAGTGCACCCCAGTGCCCGAAGTTGCAACCCCCCGCTCCGCTCCAACGATCGAGAGATCTCCGATCGCCTCGCGCGCACCGCTCGGCAAGGCAACGCTGACCGTTGTGCTGCCGACGCCGCGATTGCGCACTGCAATGTCGCCGTCACCGTCAACGAAGCAGCTGCTCCATGGCGGAAGTGTGCTGCGTTCGCGCGCCGCGTCGAGCGCTCGCACGAGCAGGTCGGCGGCGCGGTCTGCGATCCATCCCTTTCCCACGCCGTCGAGATCGAAGGCTGTGCCAGAGGGCCGAGAGAGTGCGCCCCCGACGATGACGTGCTTCTCGTTGCGCCGCCGCGTCGTGAGGTCGATCGTCCATGATCGCGCTGCGGGTAGAGGCGGCGCGATCTCACCCCCCGCCTCCCCGGCGACTCGTTGCGCCAAGAGCGTGATGTCGACGAGCCCGCCAGTCAACGCGTGCGCATCTGCGGCCCAGGCAAACAGAGCGGCAAGGGTGGGTCCGACGGGAGCAGGATCACGTATGTCGTCGTTGAGCCTCGTGAGCTGCGAGGGACGATGGTGCGTTGCGAGATCCGACCACGCGGCAACACGCCGCGCGACTAGCGCGAGGATTCCCTCAGCGATAGCCCGCTGTTCGGCGCCGAGCACTTCGTTGAAGGTCACGCGCGATCCAAGCCGCCCGCCCATCGCCGTAGCAGCGAGGTCGACCCAGTCGACGGCGACCGTTCCTGCGGTCGCGCTCGACATTACGGCGCGCCGGATGGCTTCGTTGCCGGCGGGGGCGGCGCAGGTGGGCGAACTGGCGGTGGCGGCGCAATCACTGGAGGCGTGACCGGCTTCGTTCCACCACTACTTCCACCCCCTGCCACTGGAGGGGCAGTCGAGGCTGGAGCTGGCGTTGCTGGCGCGCTAGACGCTGCAGGGACACTGCCTGCCTGCTGCACGATCGCCCCAACTGGGGGCGTTTCGCCTGGCTTCAGGTAGATGTAGACAACCTTCTGCTTTGGAGCAGGGGCGACCGTCGCTGTGCCCGGACGCGGCGAGGCGACCACCGTGATCGGATCAAGCCGCACCACTGGAGCGCCCTCCGGCGCCTTCTCTCCAGGCTGCAGATAGACGACAAGCTGGTCGGCCCCGCCGGTAAGCACCGTGGTGCCGTCCCCGGCGGCAGGAACGTCGAGGTTTAAGCCACCGTCACCGTTCGCAGCGATCATCGGTCCGACGATCGTGGCGAGCAGGGCGCTCCCCGCCGCGGCGCCGACCGCGCCCCAGGCACGCTGCGCCGCACTGGGGTCTACGGGCTCTCGCACCTCGCGGCGCTCAGCCATTTCTAGCGGCTCAGTCGGTGCAAGAGTGCTTCGTCGTCGTTTCATTAGTCGTCCGACCCTTCACCTTCTTCGTGCTCACTCTCGCCGTCTCCGTCGTGGTCGTCGTCGTCACCACCAGCTGGCGGCGGCAGCACGGCCCCACCGCTAGAGCCGCCTGAACCACCAGAGCTTGCCGCCTGCGGCGCAGCCGGTGTAGCGGTCGGCGCGGGCAACACTGCGATCACGATCGGTGGGAGGGCTGCTGGGGCGCCAGTCGATGGCGCTGGGACCTCGACCACTGGCTGTTCAACGTAGACGGTGGTCGGCTCAGGAGAGATGGCAGGCACAGCGGCGCTTGCGAGGCCGGTCAGGTGTACCCCCACGGTCAGAGCTGCAGCTGCAGCGACCCCACCGCCGACAAGCGAGATCCACGATCCGTTCATCTCTCCCCTCCATGCTGGGTGCGGGCGAATTGGCCGCCTGCCCCAATACTGCAGTGCGGAGATTGGAAGACCCTTTGAGGCTCATGAGAAGGCACTAATTTCGAGCGTGCTGGCGCGAGCATGGTGAGCGTGGCGGGTGGGGTGGCCAGAGGGAATTGAACCCTCATCTGCGGCTCCACAAACCGCGGTCCTAACCATTGAACGATGGCCACCACGCCGGTTCGCATCTTACCCCTCAGGCGACCCTACCGTGAGGGGAGCGGCGTGGGGCGGTAGACTGTCCCTGCATTCAAGTGCCGCACCGTGCGGTGTGGCGAAGGAGGGAGCTTGCAGTTTCGTCGAACGATCCCGGCGATGGGCAGGATACCTGCAGCAGAGTACGGCGTCACCCTCGGCGACTTCTTCTTCCCAGTTTTCCTCGGTGAGCGCCTTGGCGCTCGACTTCAGGGGCTTGCCCTTGCCGTGGCCGGCGCGCTCATCGTGAGCGCTGCCGCCCAGGTGGTGATTGCAATCCCTGGCACACCGGTGCCGATCACGGGCCAGACCTTCGGTGTGCTGCTGGTCGGCACGGCGCTTGGTGCGCGACGCGCCTTTGCCTCGCTGTCGCTCTATCTGCTCATCGGCATCCTTGGCGCGCCGGTCTTCCGTGGCGGCACCCATGGGATCGCCCAGTTCGCCGCGGTCAGCGATAGTGGCGCAATTGCCCTCGCTCCGACCGGCGGCTACCTGATCGGCATGCTCTTCGCTGGATGGATCGTCGGACGCCTCGCCGATCTTGGCTGGGACCGAACCGTGCTTGGTACCGTCGGCGCGATGCTCATCGGCACGATCATCATCTACACGTTTGGCGCGAGCTGGCTCGCTGCGTCGCTGAGCCTGCCACTCGCGGAGGGGATCGCAAAGGGCGTGATCCCATTCCTCCTTGGCGATGCGCTCAAGCTGCTCGCCGCAGTCGGTGTATTCCCGAGCGCATGGTGGTACGTGAACAACATCAGGGGCGCGGGGCCGCGCTGATCCCGATCGCCCGCGCGCTCGACCGATGACGCGCGCAGCACTCCTTGCCATCGACCTTGGAACTAGCGCCATAAAGGTGCTTCTCATTGACGCTGAGAGCGGCGTACCGATCGCCACTGCACGGCGCCCAAGTGGCGCCGAGCGTTCCGCCGAACGCGGTGCAGCAGAGCAGGACCCAGGTGAATGGTGGCGCGCAATAACTGCCGCGACGCGCGAGGCGATCGCCACCGCCGAAAGCTGCTCCGGCCGGATCGAAGTGCGCGCCATCTCTGTGTGCGGGCATGGGCCGACGCTCGTCCCTGTGCGCGACGATGGGACCGCGGTCGGCGATGCGCTGCTCTGGCGCGATGATCGCTCCGCTGGCGACGCAGCGGTCCTCGCGCGACTACTCGGTCGCTCTGGCTGGCTGCTCGGCGAGCTGCCAAAGGCGCGCTGGCTCTTACGCGAGCGGCCAGATGCAGCCGCTGATGCAACCTGGTTCCTTTCGACGTGGGATGCACTCGCGTTGCGCCTCAGTGGCACCGCCGTCGCCTCGTTCTGGGATCCGGCGCGCTCACTCACTCCGTCGGATCGCGCGCGGCTTATCGGTTCGAGCGAGGCGGGGATCGACGCACGCGCGATGCCCCCCGAGGTACAGCCAGGAACATATCTCGGCCCGCTTCTCGCTAGCGTTGCATCCGATCTCGGCGTAGCGGCAGCAATCCCAGTAATCGCCGGTTCAAACGACGGTCTTGCCGCCGTACTTGGCGCCGGCCTTGTTCGTGCGGGCGTTGCGGTCGACGTTGGCGGGAGCGCCGGTGGCGTTGCAGTTGCAGTCCTCCCCGACGAGGCGATGCGCATTCTTGCTGCGCTCCCTGGCGCACTCTGGTCGGGCCCAGCGCCAACGCCGCTTGGTGACCTGCGCATCCTGGGTGGCGCGTTTGGCGGGACCGGTCGCCTCTTGGATCTCGTAGTGGCAGAACTACTCGCAAATGCTGCAGGCGAGGGGTTCGCGGGGCGCGCTGATCTTTTTGCCGCGGCGGCGGCGCTGCCACTCGGCGCCGAAGGGGTAATAGCGCGGCCACTCAGCAGTTCCAATCAGCGGTCTACCGCACGCGATCACTTTGACGGCGTGAACGCGTCGCATCGACCAGAGCACCTGGTTCGTGCCGCAATCGAAGGAGGGGCGCTGGCCGTCGCAGCGCTCCTTGCTCCAGCACGCGAACGTGGCTTACACATCGACACGCTGCGTCTCTCGGGCCCAGCTACCGGCGCGGTTGGCGGACCGCTCTCTGGGAGCCCGCTGGCACCCGACGAGTTTCCCCAGCTGCGCGCCGATCTCTTCGAACTCCCCGTCGAGGTGCTGCGCATCCCTGAGGCGGCCGCCGCAGGCGCCGCGATCCTTGCAGGGATCGGGAGCGGTACGTATGCCACGATCAGCGAGGCGCTCGATGCCCTGGTGCGAGTCGAGCGCACCTACGAGCCGACCCCGGCGCGCGCCGAGCAGGCACGTGAACTCCTCGTTCGGTACGAGTCGCTGCGCAGGCGCGATGGCGGGGTCGAGCTTCGCGCTGATGCGCGGGGGGAGTAGCCGCTCCGCCTCTTAGCTGCGGCGCTTCGGCTTTACAGATCGCTTCGTAAGAGCCGTCGGGGCGCGCTTCACGCGACCACTCTTTGCAGCGAGCGCTGCGATCTTCTTGCGGCCGGCGCTCGTGGTTGCGGCGGCGCCATCGGCGATCGGGAAGTGGCAGGCGACGCTCACGTTGAGGTTGCGCGGCGACGCGGCGAGGATCGGCTCCTCGGTCGAGCAGCGCTCAGGGTTGCCGAGCTGCTCGCGCAGCCAGCACCGCGTGCGGAAGCGGCAGCCCGACGGCGGGTTGATCGGCGAGGGGATCTCCCCGCTGAGGATCAGCCGGTCTGCCGTGTTGTGCACCTCGATCTTCGGCACCGCCGAGATCAGTGCAACGGTGTACGGATGCTGTGGCTTGGCGAAGACCTGTTCTACTGGGCCGATCTCAACTACCTTGCCGAGGTACATGACCGCGACGCGGTCGGCGAAGTAGCCGACGACATCGAGGTTGTGGCTGATGAAGAGATAGGTGAGTCCCTGCTCACGGCGTAGGTCGGCGAGAAGGTTGAGCACCTGGCTCTGGATGGAGACGTCGAGCGCCGAGACCGGTTCGTCGAGCACCACGAATTCGGGCTCAAGGGCGAGCGCGCGCGCGATGCCGACACGTTGACGCTGTCCACCGGAGAACTCGTGCGGGTAGCGCACCGCGTATTCGGCCGGAAGGCCGACCATCTCGAGCGAGGCGTGCATGCGCTTGCGTTGCGATGCCGCGTTGCCGATCGAGTGCGCGACAAGGCCCTCTTCGATCTGGTCGCCGATCGGCAGGCGCGGGTTCAGCGAGCCGAACGGATCCTGGAAGACGATCTGCATGCGGCGACGAAGCTGACGGCGCTCCTCGGCGCTGCGATCTTTGAGCCGCCTTCCATCGAACCAGACCTCGCCCGCTGTTGTTGGCTGCAGGCCGAGCGCCACGCGACCGAGCGTCGTCTTTCCCGAGCCGGACTCACCGACGATTGCCAGCGTCTCACCGCGCGCGACGGCGAGGTCGACACCATCGACGGCCTTGACCGACTGGCGCTTTGAGATGAAGGGGATGCCGCCACCGATCGGGAAGTAGCGTTTGACTCCGCGCAACTCGACAAGGTTCTTCTCGTTCGCCATCTTTACCTTGCGCGTCGCGCTCATCGCGCGGCCTTGCGCTTTACGGGGCGCTTCATAGGGCGCTTCGCTCCGCCTGCAGCCGCACGTTTTGCGTTTGATGTTGGGCGGGCTCCGCGCGCGATCTCATCGGCGCGCAAGCAGCGAACCGCGCGGCTCCCGCTGGTGGATTCAAGTTGCGGCATGGTCTTGGCGCAGGCCGCCACAGCGAAGCGGCAGCGCGGATGGAAGCGGCAACCGGTAGGGAAGTGCGCAGGCGACGGGACGTTGCCGCTGATTGTGGAGAGCCCCTTGCCGCGACGCTCATACGATGGGATCGAGGCGACGAGGTCGATTGCATACGGGCTTGCCGGCTTGCGCAGCAGCGTTGCGGCGGGGCCCTCTTCGACGATCTGCCCAGCGTACATGACCGCAACGCGGTCGGCGGTTTCGGCGACGACACCAAGGTCGTGGGTGATGAGGAGGAGCGCGGTGCCGCGCTCGCGCGTGGTGCGGCGAAGCAGGTCGAGCACCTGCGCTTGGATCGTGACGTCCAGGGCAGTGGTCGGCTCATCGGCAATGATCAGCTCTGGCTCGCCGGCGAGCGCCATCGCGATCATCGCGCGCTGACGCATGCCGCCCGAAAGCTCGTGCGGGTACTGCTTGGCGCGACGCGCTGGCTGGGCAATCTCAACCTGCTCGAGGTATTCGATCGCCTTTGCATGTGCCGTCTTCCAGTTGCCCCGGTCGTGGGCGACGAGCACCTCGGCGATCTGCTCGCCGATCGTGGTGACGGGATTGAGCGCGGAGAGCGGTTCCTGGAAGATCATGCTGATCCCGCCGCCGCGGATCTTGCGCATGTACGTCTCTGGCTTGCCGAGCAACTCCTCGCCGAGGAACCTCACCGAACCCTCGACGATCGCCTGGTTCTTTACGAGGAGGCCGATCGTGGCGAGCGCCGAGACGCTCTTTCCGGAGCCGGACTCGCCGACGACGGCGAGGCACTCGCCCTTCGCGACCGAGAAGGAGACGTTCTCGACGACCTTGATCACGCCCGTCGCGGTGCGGAACGAGACGTTGAGGTTCGTCACCGCAACGACGTTCTTGTTTCGACCTGTCGCCTTGTCGCGGCTCACGGCCGCGGTGCGGCTCGCGGCGCGCGGCGTGCGTGTCGTGCGTGGGCTCACTTCACACCTCGGGGGTCGAGAGCGGCGCGCAGTGCGTCGCCGATCATGTTCACGGAGAGCGAGGTGAGCACGATGAAGAGGCCGGGGAAGCCGATCCACCACCAGTTCCCCTGCTGCAAGAACTTCGTCGCCTCGGAGAGGATGTTCCCCCAGGTCGGGGTTTCAGGGCTCACGCCAAACCCGAGGTAGCTGATGAACGCCTCGCCGATGATCGCACCGCCGACGGCGAACGGCGCGGAGACGACGACGGGGCCGATCGCGTTCGGCAGGATGTGTCGAAGGGCGATGCGGATCGGGCGAACGCCGAGTGCGCGGGCCGCCTCGACGAACTCCGTCTCGCGGAGTGCCAGCACCTGGCCGCGCACGAGCCGAGCGATTCCCATCCAGCCGAATGCGATGAAGACGAAGATGAGTGTCCACATTCCGCCGCCGCCCTTCCCTTGGAAGACGGCGCTGAGGAAGTGGATCACAAAGAGGCTTGGGATCATCAGGAAGATGTCGGTGAGGCGCATGAGGAACGAGTCGACACGACCGCCGAAGAATCCCGAGATCACGCCGATGAAGGTGCCGATGCTGATGCCGCCGAGGGCGGAGAGGAAGCCGATCGCGAGCGAGGTCTTGCCGCCGTTC
>JBPCTG010000064.1:0-22757 GCA_051006395.1 Candidatus Limnocylindrus sp. | reverse complement strand
TGCTCCACCGCTCGACGGGGGTGAGCCCCGCCGCGCGCAACGCGGCGAGCGCCTCCTCCTCGCGATCGACGAAGATGCCGCTCGCAATCAGGCGCCCGCCTGGGGCGACTGCGGATGAGAGCTGTGGTGCGAGGGCAACGTGCAGCGCCGCGACAAGGTTCGCCACAACGAGTGGCGCGGCGCCGCGCGGACTGGGGAGTGACCCTGAGCTGAGCGTCACGCGATCAGCGAAGTCGTTCGCCGCAAGGTTGCGCGTCGCCGCCTCAATTGCAAGAGGGTCAATATCAACGCCAACGCCGCGTGGAGCACCGAGCGCCAGCGCTGCGGCGAGAAGAATGCCGCTCCCAGTCCCCACGTCGAGGATCCCTGTGCCGTTCGGATCAAGCGCCGTAAAACGACCTGCACCTGCCCAGCGACTCAACCCCTCGAGGGCGAGCTTCGTGGTGGGGTGAAGGCCGGTCCCAAATGCCTGGCCAGGATCGATGGTGATCACCACTTCGCCGATCGCCGCGGCGTGTTCGCGCCACGGTGGGCGCACGACGATGCTTCCGACGCGCAGCACGGGGAACTCAGCGCGCCAACTCGTCGACCACTCCTCTGCCGGGATCGCGCGCACCTGAAGCGGGCCGATGCCGCGCAGGCCGACTCCTGATGCGGCGAATGATCCGAAGCGAGCGAGCTCGTCGACCAGTGCCGATGCAGCCGCGCGCGATGCGGGCGTGTCGGGGAGCCATGCGCGCACGCGCACCGGAGCAGATGGATCGAAGGCGACACCGGTGTCGCCAACCGGCGCCGATGGTGCTGCCGGCTCGGCGCTCGTTCCCGATGGCGCAAGACGCGCGAGTCGCTCCGATACCGCCTCTGCCGCTTCGGCGTCGCAGGCGACGGAGAGTTCGAGCCAGCCGCCGTCGCTCAGTCGCGCTCCTCGCCACTCGCCTGCGCGAATCGCTCGAGCGCCTCGCGCTGCTCGCGACTCAACTTCTTTGGCACTTCAATGTCGACGATGATCCTTAGGTCGCCGCGCTGGCTCGGTCGGCGCACATTCGGCGCGCCACGGCCGCGCAGCCGCAACTCTGCGCCAGGCTGAGTCCCTGGTTTGATCTCAAGCTCCTCGTCGCCCTCGGCGGTCGGAATCATCACGCGCGCGCCGAGCGCCGCTTGTGAGATCGAGATTGGGATCTCGGTGACGAGATCGATCCCATCGCGCGCGAGCTGCGGATGTTCGCGCACGCCAACGACCACATAGAGGTTTCCAGGCGGCCCGCCGCGACGCCCCGCCTCGCCCTGTCCACTCAGCCGAATCTGCGTGCCATCGCTCACCCCAGGTGGAATGTCGACGCGCAGCCGCTTGTTCCCCTTCGCGCGTCCGTCGCCGCGACAGGTCGAGCAGGGCTTCTCGATGATCTGCCCCTCGCCTGCGCACTTCGCGCACGGCGCTGATACCGCCATCTGGCCGAGGAGCGTCTGGCGCACGGTGCGCACCTCGCCGCGGCCACCGCAGCCGTCGCAGCTCTTCGTTCCGGAACCTTTCGTTGCGCCGCTACCACCACATGCTTCGCAGGCGAGCCGGCAGCTGAACTCGATCTCGCGCGTTGCCCCACGAATGGAGTCGCCAAATTCAACGGTCAGGTCGTAGCGCAGGTCGTCGCCGGGCGGCGGACCGCTGCGGCGCGTCCCGCGCGACGCGCCGCCGAAGAAGCCCTCGAAGAGGTCCTCGAAGTCGCCGCTGAACCCCCCTTGAAAACCGCCTCCGGGGAAGCCGCCAGGGAATCCGCCGGCCCCGCCGCCAGGTGCGCCCTGCCCTGCTCCCCCCACCCCCGCCTCGCCGAAGCGGTCGTAGCGAGCGCGCTGTTCCGTGTCGGAGAGCACTTGGTAGGCGTCGTTGATCTCCTTGAACTTCGCCGCAGCGTCAGCCGACTTCGAAACGTCGGGGTGGTGCTTCTGCGCCGCCTTGCGGAACGCCTTCTTGATCTCGTCGGCGCTTGCGCCGCGCTTCACTCCGAGGATCGCGTAGAAGTCGCGGGCCATGGCTACTTCAAGAGCAGGTGGCCGAGGCGGCGCACGGCGTGGCGATATCCCAGTGCACCGATCAGGGCGAGGTAGGCGAGGTCGACGAGCATCAGCGCGTTGAGGTCACCGAAGCAGAGCGAACGAATGAGGTGCGTGCCGCGCGTGAGCGGCGAGAGCTCTACGACCCAACGCAGGATCCCCGGGTAGATCTCGACCGGATAGAAGGTCGCCGAGAAGAGGAAAAGCGGCGTGAGCACGATGAAGAGAAAGTCGAAGTCCTTCCAGCTGCGCAGGTGCGTCGTGATCGCAAACCCTGCGGCGCCGAACGCCGCACCGATGAAGATCACGGCGAACGGGGTAAGGAGTGCGAGCGGCGAGTGCACCAGGCCGAAGGCCAACATCACCACGAGAAATGCAAGGGCATAAACGACGCCACGCAAGTTCGACCAGAGAAGCTCGCCGAGGGCGAGGTCACCGACGCTCACCGGCGTCGAAAGGACTGCGTCGTAGACCTTGGCGTACTTCAACTTGAAGAAGACGTTGAACGTCGAATCGAAGATCGCGCCGTTCATCGCTGAGCTGGCAAGGAGTGCCGGCGCAACGAAGGCGGCGTACGGAACGTCGTGGCCACCGTATGCAATGGTGCCAATTACTCCGCCCACCCCATATCCGATGCCGAGCAAGAAGAAGAGCGGTTCGAAGAATCCGCTCGCGATCATCACCCACTGACTGCGATACACGCGCACGTTGCGCTCGAAGACAGCGATGGCACGTGGTGCGAACGCAGCGATCACTTCAACATCCTGCGGCGAAACAGCACCGAGGCGACCACCGTGCCGCCAATCGACCAGGCGAGGAGGACCACCACGTGGATCCATGTGTCGGGGAGCGGTCGACCGAGCGCAAAGGCTCGATCGAGTGCGACACCGTGCGCAAGCGGGGTGAGCCAGGCGATCGCCTGCGCGGGGCCCGGCAAGTTCTCGATTGGAAAGTACGTCCCAGAAAAGAATCCGAGCGGAGTGATGATCATTCGATAGACAAATACGAATCCCTGGTCGTTCTGGCGCGTCACCGAGAAGGCGGTGACGGGTGCTGCGAAGGCGAGCCCGGTCAGCGCCGTTGCCATGACAGTGGCGATCGCGCCGAGTGGAGTGGTGACGATGCCGAAGAAGAAGAGCACCGCCGCAAAGAACGAGGCGGTGAAGAGGAGTTTCCCGCCCATGAATGCAATTGCGCCGACCATCACGTCAGCGGCGTTCAACGGCGTGGCGAGAATGGCGTGATAGACACGGACCCATTGAATGCGCGCGAGAATCGGCCAGGCCGCTTCGCTGGTGCCGAGGTTCATCGCCGAGCTCGCCATGAGTGCAGGCGCGATGTAAGCGACATAACTGACCCCGCCAGTGATTGCCTCGGCGCGATCGCCCACCAGCACGCCGAGCCCAATTCCGAGGCCGGCGAGAATGACGAGCGGTTCGATGAAAGCGCTGAAGAGCGATCCCTGCCATTCACGTCGATAGACCGCCAGCATGTAGTTCACCACATGGCGCCAGCGTGTCGGGTGAGGCAGGAGTTGTGCGAGCGCTGCACTCACTCGTCGAGGCTCCTGCCGGTGAGGCGCAAGAAGACATCCTCGAGGCTCGAACGTCGAACCAGCCAACTCTCTGGGGTGAGCCCGCTTGCGAGCGCGCGCGCATGCGCCGCCTCGCCGTTCTCGCAACCGATGATCACGCGCTCGGCAAGGCGCTCGTAGCGATCGCCGATCCCCTCGAGCGCCGTTGTCGGGAGTGAATCGGTGCCGCCGGGGAAGCGCAACTCCAGCACCTCGCGGGAAGCGTGCTCAGTGATGAGCTGACGCGGCGAGCCAACTGCAACGATCTTCGCCTGATCCATGACAACGAGGCGATCGCAGAGTTGCTCCGCCTCGTCCATGTAGTGCGTCGTCAATACGATCGTGGTACCACCACGCTTCAGTCGCTGCAGAGCGTCCCAGAGCAGGTGACGCGCCTGCGGGTCGAGCCCGGTCGTCGGTTCGTCGAGCATCAGGATCGTTGGCGAGGCGATGAGCGCGCGGGCAATGGAGAGGCGGCGCTTCATGCCTCCGCTCAGCGGCTCGACCTGATCCTTTGCTCGGTCGGTGAGCTGGAAGAGCTCGAGCAGTTCGTCGGCGCGCGTAGCGATCGCTTTCCGATCCATGCCGAAGAATCGGCCGAAGACGAGCAGGTTCTCGCGCACGGTGAGCTCTTGGTCGAGCGTCTCCTGCTGGTGCACGACGCCGATCTCGGCGCGAATGCGCGCCCCATCGCGGTCGGGGTCGCCACCCAGGATTTCGAGTTCCCCGGAGGTGCGCGGCGATACGCCGGCGATCATCCGCATCGTCGTCGTCTTGCCGGCACCGTTCGGGCCGAGGAATCCAAAAAACTCCCCGGGGTTCACGTCGAAATCGATGCCGGAGACGGCGACCCGCTCGCCGAACCGTTTGGTCAGCGAGCGGGCGCGGATCATTGGAGCGTTCGGGCTGGGCATGGTCAAAGGGTACGCGACCCCTTAAACCTCCTTCGCCTCGCCCTCGATCGTCTCTCCTTCAGGAGCTCCGCCGGCGGTCTCACCCGACGCGGCGCCCTCTCCTGCAGCTTGCGATGCTTGGTACGCAGCGGTCCCGATCTCGGTCATGAGCCGGGCGAGCGCCTCGGCCTTCTCCTTGATCGGCTCCGTCGCCTCACCCTTGAGCGCCTCGCGCACTTCGGCGATGAGCGCCTCGGCCTCACCCTTCTTGCCGGCATCGACCTTGTCGCCGAGATCGGCGAGGGTCTTCTCCGCCTGGAAGGCGAGCGCCTCGGTCTGGTTGCGGAAGTCGATCGCCTCACGGCGCGACTTGTCCTCCGCCTCATGCTCCTTCGCCTCGCGAACCATGCGGTCCACGTCCTCTTTCGAGAGCATCGAGGAGCCGGTGATTCGCACCTGCTGCTCCTTGTTCGTCGCCTTGTCCTTCGCCTTCACATCGATGATCCCGTTCGCATCGATGTCGAACGTGACCTCGATCTGCGGCACGCCACGCGGCGCTGAAGGGATTCCCGAAAGGATGAACTTTCCGAGCGTCTTGTTGTCGGCCGCGAACTCTCGCTCCCCCTGCAGCACGTGGATCTCCACTTGCGGCTGGTTGTCCGACGCCGTTGAGAAGACCTGACTCTTTGAAGTCGGAATCGTCGTGTTCCGCTCGATGAGCTTCGTCATGACACCACCGAGCGTCTCGATGCCGAGCGAGAGCGGCGTCACGTCGAGCAACAGCACATCCTTCACGTCGCCGGCGAGGACGCCGCCCTGGATCGCTGCGCCGATCGCAACCACCTCGTCGGGGTTCACCCCCTTCGACGGCTCCTTGCCACCGAAGAGCGCCTTCACCGCCTCGACAACAGCCGGCATGCGCGTCATGCCGCCGACGAGGACGACCTCATCGATCTCCGACGCCTTTAGGCCCGCATCCTTCAAGGCTGCGAGCACCGGCGCCTTCGTCTTCTCGATCAGGTCGGCGACGAGCGACTCGAGCTTCGCTCGGGTGAGCGTCACGACGAGGTGCTTCGGGCCGGTCTGGTCGGCGGTCAGGTACGGCAGGTTGATCTCGGTCTGGCCGGTGCCAGAGAGCTCGATCTTTGCCTTCTCCGCGGCCTCTTTCAGGCGCTGGAGCACCTGCTGGTCCTTGGAGAGGTCGAGCCCCTGCTCCTTCTTGAACTCCGCAAGGAGCCAGTCGATGACGCGCTGGTCAAAGTCGTCGCCACCCAGATGGGTGTCGCCGTTGGAGGCCTTCACCTCGAAGACGCCGTCGCCGAGCTCCAAGATCGAGATGTCGAAGGTGCCGCCGCCTAGGTCGTAGACGGCGATCTTCTCCTCCTTCTTCTTGTCGAGCCCATAGGCGAGCGCCGCTGCGGTCGGCTCGTTGATGATGCGCTTCACGTCGAGACCCGCGATGCGTCCGGCATCCTTGGTCGCCTGGCGCTGCGTGTCGTCGAAATAGGCCGGAACAGTGATCACCGCCTCGGTGATCTTCTCGCCAAGGAACGCCTCAGCGTCGGCCTTCAACTTTTGCAGGATCATCGCCGAGACCTCTGGTGGCGTGTACGACTGACCATCGTCCGTCTTCACGCGCACGCCGTCGCCGGCGCCGTCCTTCTCGACAAGGTAGGGGACGAGCCCCTTCGTCTTCACCGACTCAGCGTCGTCAAAGCGACGACCCATGAATCGCTTGATGCTGAACACCGTGTTCTTCGGGTTCGTTACTCCCTGGCGCTTCGCGAGCTGGCCAACAAGGCGCTCGCCGCCCTTTACGAATCCAACAACGGATGGCACCGTTCGGGCGCCCTCCGCCGAGCTGATGACGGTCGGCTCGCCGCCGACCATTGCAGCAACAACACTATTCGTCGTTCCCAGATCGATTCCGATGATCTTTCCCATACTTGGTTCCTCCTAACTACTTGGTTCCAACATTTCCAACGTCATCGCGCCCTGCGCGTCATCACGATTTAATCGGTCGCCACGCTGACCACCGCGGGTCGCAAGACCCGATCCCGTATGCGCCAACCCTTGCGATGCTCTTCGAGCACCTCTCCGGCAGGTTTGCCGCTCTCGGTACGCCGTGCGACTGCCTCATGCTCGCGCGGATCGAATGCCGCGCCGACCGAGTCGTATGGCCGCACCTCTTCGCTCTCGAGCAGCGCGAGCAGCTTGCGGTGGATCGCGCCGATCCCCTCCACCCATGGTTCCTCGCGGAGTTGCTCTGGAAGGCTTGCCATCGCCCGGTCGAGGTCGTCAGCCACGGCGAGGAGCTTCATCAGCAACCCCTCCGCGGCGAGACCCGCCTCGCGCTCCCGCTCCTCGATCGTGCGGCGGCGAAAGTTGGCGAAGTCCGCGGCGGTGCGCTGGTGCGCGGCGATCTGCTCGTCGCGCTCCAGGCGCAGGGCCTCGAGCTCCTCCGTGGGGCTGGAGATACCCTGGCTGGACGCGACCGGCGCCTCCCGCTCCTCTTCCCGACCCGCGTGCTTGGCAGTCATCGCATCGTACCCCTTTCGTGCGGAAGTTAGCACTCACACATGGAGAGTGCTAACTCGTGAGGCGAGCATAGCGAGGGGTGGGGAGGGTCGTCAAGAGCCACGCGGCCGGGCCCACGGCGGGACCCCAGAGAGCAGGGGGGACGGGCGGCTCGAGGTATGGACTAGGCGGTATGGAGGCGAGCGACGAGCTCGGAGAGGAGGCGGGCGACGAAGCGCACGCTCCCGACCGCGCGGGGGTAGGCAAGGCGCGTGGGGCCCAGAACGCCGACGACGCCGAGCGCCTGCCCTGGCACGCCGTAGGGGGCGAGGATCAGTGAGACGCCGTGCATCTCGCGCGGCGCGTTCTCGCTGCCGATGTAGAGGCGCACCTCACCACCCTGTGAAACCTCGTTCACGAGGCGCCCAAGATAGCCGCGCCCCTCGAGCGCCGTGAAGACGTTGCGCAGGTCGGTACTGTCGGCAAACTCTGGCGCCTCCATCACGTTGAGTAGGCCATCGCTATATACCTGTTCCATCGTCGCCTCATCGACCTCGCGCAACACGCGGGCGACGCGCTCGATCACTGCACGCAAGAGCGCGCGATGCGGCGTCGATTCGGCGAGCGCTGCAGCCTTCGCGTCGGCGACGCTCGCGGTTGCATTGACGAGCGTGGTGTTGACGCGATTGGCGATCGCGGTGAGAAGATCCTGGTCGGCCCCTTCAGGAAGCGGCAGCAACGTCGGGCGAACGCTTCCGTCGCTGATCACTGCAACAAGCGTTGCGAGTCGATCGGCGGTGCGCACCAGGTCCACGTGACGGAATCGTGCCGACGTGGGGCGGATTGGTGTGGCGAGTCCGGCGGCGCGCGTCGAGCTTGCAAGCGTTGTTGCGGCGATGCGGAACCACTGATCGGCGCCGCCTTCTGCTTGGCCGAACTGGTGGCGGATCATGAGCTGATCGACCGGAGCGACCTCGTCGGGGACGGCGATCTCCACGGCGTAGGTGCGATAACCGCGATCGGTAGGGATCCGACCCGCCGAGGTGTGCGGCTGGGCGACGAGGCCGAGCGCTTCAAGTTCGGCGAGCACGCCACGAACCGTTGCCGGCGAGACGCCGAGGCCGTAGCCCCCGGTAATCGCCGCAGAACCGACAGGGGCGGCGGTGCGAATGTGCTCCTCCACGAGGGCGCGCAGGATCAGCCGGGCGCGGTCATCGAGGATCCCCGTTCGGCGCTGCCGACGAACCATTGCTCCCCCTCACCGTGCGGGCATGCCCCCGCTTTTGGCACTCTCATAGATCGGAGTGCCAACCTCAGTGTAGGGAGTCCTGCGCGGAGTGGTCAAAGCCGTCGGCGTATCATCGTTCCGTGAACAAGACGAGCAGCGCCGCAATCGAGACCCGCAAGCTGACGAAGCGCTATGGACAGCGCGGCGCGATCCGTGCCCTTGAGTCGCTTGATTTGCGTATCGAAGAGGGCGAACTTTTCGGCTTCCTCGGCCCGAACGGCGCTGGAAAGAGCACGATGATCCGCACGCTCCTTGGGTTCTTGCACCCGACGAGCGGCTCGGCGAGCGTCCTTGGCCTCGACGTGGTGCGTGACTCGGTGAAGATCCGTCGTCGCATCGGCTACCTCCCCTCCGGGTTCGCCGTGTACGACTACATGAGCGGCAGTGAGTACCTCGACCACATGCGCTCACTCGGCGGGCGCCCAGCACTCCTGCGTCGCCGCGTGGCTGACGCGCTGGAATTGAGCGAGGCGGTGTTGCGGCGGCCGGTACGCGACTACAGCCGCGGCATGCGTCAGAAGATCGGCATCCTCCAGGCGATGGAGTGCGACCCTGAGCTGCTGATCCTCGACGAACCGTCGGAGGGGCTCGACCCGCTGATGCAGCGCTCTCTCCACGAGCTGCTCCTCGAACGCTCCGCAGCGGGGCGCACGATCTTCTTCAGCAGCCACCTCATCAGTGAGGTCGAGCGCATCTGCAATCGCGTCGCAATCGTGCGAAGCGGCCACCTCGTCGCGCTCGAAACGATTGAGTCGCTCGTGCGCCTGCGCCGCCGACGCGTCGAAGCGCTGGTGCGCGACATCCCCGAGAAGCGCATGGAGCGCCTCGCTGCGATCAAGGGGGTGAGCGATCTTGTCACCAGCAAGGATGTGCGTGGCGGCCACCTGCTCACCTGCCAGGTTGAGTCGGCCGCTGTCCCCGAGCTGATCGATCGCCTCCGCAAGCTGGAGATCCTCGACCTTGTCGTCGAGGCGGGGACGCTCGAAGAGGCGTTCATGTCGTACTACGGCGAGGCGACCGCCTGATGCCGTTCAACTTCACCCTCCTGTCGCGCCTCATCCGCGGCCATCGGGTGCGCCTGATCCTCGGCCTTGCAGTGGTCGTGATCTGGTCGCTCCTCTTCCCCGTGATCTACGAGGCGTTCAAGGGGCAGGCGGTGAACGTCCCAGGAAAGCCATCTGGGCTCACAAACTTCTCGACTCTCGCCTCAACGGTTGCGATCGGATTCATTCACCCGATCTCGATCGCGCTCTTCGGCATGTTGAGTGCCGGGCTCGCCGTGGGTGCGATCAGCGGTGAGCGTCAGCGCGGCACACTCGAGCTGCTCCTCGCCAAGCCGATCGGTCGACGCACGATCTTCCTCACCGTGCTCCTCGAGGGTTGGATCGGCTCAGCGCTCGTCTCGGCCGCCTACGTGCTCGGCACCATCGCAGGGGCGCAGATCGCTGGGGTGAGCAGCGAGCTCCCAGGCGAGTATCTGCCAGCGCTCTGGGCGTTCAGCACCCTCTTCTGGGGCATGTTCTCCACAATCGCTGCCGCCGCGAGCAGCTCATTCGATCGCACCGCACCGTCGATGGCGATCACCGTCTCCTTCATCATGGCGAACTACATCGTCGAGGTCATCGGTAGCTTCTGGGATGTTGCGGAGCCGTATCAGTACCTCTCGCTCTTCCACCACATCGTGCCTGCCGATCTCCTTACTGGAACGAACGATCTCTCCGCCGCCGCGATCTTCGGCGCAATCGCCTTTGCCGCCGCGATCTGGGGGCTCATCGTCTTCCCGCGTCGCGACCTCGCTGCACCGAACTGAGGCGCTCGCTCCAGCGTCAGGCGACGTTCTTTTTTAGGCGTCGTTCGGATTCAGGCGATCCGCGCAAAGAGCTCGTTGCTCAGCAACCGCCCGCGCAGGGTGAGTTGCACGCGCGCGTCGTCGCTCGCATGGCCCGCCAGTAGTCCGTGCTCTTCGCCCCAGGCGATCGCGTCGCCGAATCCAGCGGCAATCGCTGCGGCACGATCGACGCCGCTCGCCATGCGCAGCGAAAGGATCAAGCCCTCGGCATCGGCGGCGCGTCGGTTGTCGAGCGGCGCGCTGCCGCCTGGGGGGAGCTGGCCGTTGCGCAGCGCCGCCTCCCATGCGTCGAGGTTCGCCGCATTCCAGCGCCGCGTGACGCCGTCAAAGGCGTGCGCGCCGGGTCCAACCGCCTCGACCGACGCGCGCTCCCAGTAGCGTCGGTTGTGCCGCGACTCATGTCCGGGTCGTGCCCAGTTGCTGATCTCGTACCAGGAGTAGCCGGCGGCGGGGAGGCGCGCGTCGAGGTGCTCGAGCTCAGCGGCGGCGCGCTCTTCGTCTTGTGCCGCCGCTGCGCGACCGCGCCAGGCGAGCGCGCCGGCCGGCGTGGCGAGGCGGTCGTCGTCGGCATCGTCGCCGAGCGCCAGGGTGAGCGCGTAGACGCTCAGGTGATCGGGCTGTAGCGCGAGCGCTGCCTCGAGCGACGCGGACCAACTCTCCAGTGAAAGATCGGGGAGGTCTGCGAGCAGGTCGAGTGAGACGCTCATCGCACCGGCTTCGCGTGCCGCCGCAACGGTCGCGGCAACGTCGCTTGGCGCGTGGCGGCGACCGAGCGCGTGGAGCGCCGTCTCGTTCATGACCTGCGCGCCGATGCTCACGCGCGTCACCCCCGCGCGCACCGCGGTGGCAAGGTCGCCGCGCTCGTCAGGACCGGGGTTCACCTCGAGCGTCACCTCGGCAGCATCTGCAAGGCCGAAGCGGCTGCGCACGAGATCGATGAGTCGCGCGAGGCGATCGGCGGGGAGCAGCGACGGCGTGCCGCCGCCGAGGTAGAGGCTCGTCAACGGCTCGCGCGAAGATCCTTCGCCCGCAGAGTCATCGCGCGCGGCGCTGCCGTGTGTGGCATCAGCGGCGTCGGCGCGCAGTTCGATCTCACGCTCGACCGCCGTGAGGTAGCCGCCGAGTCGCGAGCGAGGCCCGAAGGCGGCGGCGCCAGCGATCACCACAAAGTCGCAGTATGGGCAGAGCGAGCGGCAGAACGGCACATGGAGGTAGAGGCCGCGCGGCGGGAGCGGCGAGCCGATCATCGCCGGAGCTCAGTCTGCGTCGGTACGCAGCACCGCAAGGAAGGCCTCTTGGGGGATCTCCACGGAGCCGACGCGCTTCATCCGCTCCTTCCCCTCTTTCTGCTTCTCGAGGAGCTTCTTCTTGCGGGTGATGTCGCCGCCGTAGCATTTGGCCAGCACGTTCTTGCGCACCGCCTTCACCGTCTCGCGAGCGATGATCGTGCCACCGATCGCCGCCTGAATCGGCACCTCGAACATCTGGCGCGGGATCAGCTCCTTCAACTTCGAAGCGAGGTTGCGGCCCGCGCCCTGCGCTCGGTCGCGGTGGATGATCGTGCTGAGCGCATCGACTGGCTCGCCGTTCACCAAGATGTCGAGCTTTACCAGCGGCGCGACGCGGTACTCCGACTCAACGTAGTCGAGCGAGGCGTACCCCTGGGTGCGGCTCTTCAGTTGGTCAAAGTAATCCACGATCAGCTCGGCGAGTGGGATCTGGAAGCGCATCACCACGCGCTTCTCGTCGAGATACTCCATGCCGTCGAAGATGCCGCGCTTGTCGGTGGAGAGATCCATGATCGTGCCAATGTAGCTAGAGGGTGTGACGATCGAGGCGTTCACCCACGGCTCGCGAATCTCGTCGATGTGGTTCGGGCTCGGGAGCTGCGCCGGGTTGTTGATCAGCATCTCGCCCTTGCCGCTGTTCAGGTGCACCTGGTACTTGCACGACGGCGCGGATGCGATGAGCTGCAGGTTGAACTCGCGCTCTAGTCGCTCCTGCACGATCTCCATGTGCAATAGGCCGAGGAATCCGCAGCGGAACCCGAAGCCGAGCGCCGCCGAGGATTCGGCCTCGAAGGTGAAGCTCGCATCGTTGAGGTGCAACTTTTCGAGCGCCTCGCGCAGCGCCGGATAATCCTCGCCGCTCAACGGGTAGAGCCCGGCGAAGACGAGCGGGAGCGCCACCTGGTAGCCGGGGAGCGGCTCCGCAGCAGGGCCCAATGTCGTGGTCACCGTGTCGCCAACGCGCGCGTCGCGCACGCTCTTCAGGCCGGTCGCGATGTAGCCGACTTCGCCGGCCTGCAGCTCTTGCACCGGCACGTGTTGCGGGCGGAAGTATCCAAGTTCGACCGGCACGCACTGCGCCCCCGATCCCATCATGGTGATCCCCTCGCCCATCTTGAGGCGACCCTCTTGCACGCGGATGTAGTTCACCACGCCCTTGTAGGTGTCGTAGTGCGAATCGAAGACGAGTGCCTTCAGCGGCGCATCGAGCGGGCCGCTCGGCGCCGGAATGCGCCCGACGAGCGCCTCGAGGATCTCGGGGATCCCCTTCCCCTCTTTCGCCGAGGCGAGGATCACCTCCTCTCGTGGGATCGCGAGCGTCTCCTCGAGTTCGGTCATCACCATCTCTGGGTCTGCCGCGGGAAGGTCGATCTTGTTCAGCACGGGGATGATCACGAGCCCTAACTTCATGGCGAGGTGAACGTTGGCGAGCGTCTGCGCCTCGATCCCCTGGCTAGCGTCAACGACGAGGATCGCCCCGTCACACGCCTGCAGGCTGCGCGACACCTCATAGGCAAAGTCGACGTGCCCCGGCGTGTCAATCAAGTTGAGGCCGTAGGTGAGGCCATCGCTCGCCACGTACTCAAGTCGCACTGCCCGCGCCTTGATGGTGATCCCCTTCTCGCGCTCCAGGTCCATGGAGTCGAGCATCTGCGAGGTCATGAGTCGGGCGTCGACTGTGTGAGTCGCCTCGAGCAGACGATCGGCCAGGGTCGACTTGCCATGGTCGATGTGCGCGATGATGCTGAAGTTCCGGAGGCGCGACTGTGGGATCTGACTCATGCGGTGAAGGATCGCACACCTCTGCTAGGATCGGCCGACGGCTCGCTGTGAGCCCCTAGCTATGGAGTGAGAGATGGGAAAGACCCCGCGTAAGTACAAGGGTGCACGCACCCCACAGTCGCTCAAAGAGGTTCGAGCCTCCGCGCGCCGCGGCGCAGTGCAGACGCCGAAGCGCAGCCAGGCGCGCAGCCTCGTCGCCACCGCCCTCGCCGTGATCACTGGCGCGAAGCCGGGCGACGCGAAGAGCGCCGTATCGAACGCCTCGAGCGCCCTCGATCGCGCCGCCAAGAGCGGCGCCATCCATAAGAATGCAGCAGCCCGACGCAAGTCGCGCCTCGCCAAGAAGGCGGCGCGCGTCGCCGCTGGTGGCACAGCTGTTGACGCACCAGGGAAGCGCACCGCTAAGTCCGCCGCAAAGAAGAACGCAACGCCGAAGGCGGCGAAGGCCGCTGCATCGAAGGCGTCTGGCGCTACGGTTGGCGCCAAGGGTGCAAAGCGCCCGGCAGCGCAGGGCGCCGTGAAGGCCGCTGCTCCAAAGGCGGCGAAGGCGGCCGGAAGGAGCTCTACAAAGAAGGCGGAGTAACCGGCGGGGTCGGCGGGGCGGCAACGCTCCGCCGATCCGCAGGCGTGCGTGGCGCGCCGAACGTGTAGAGCAGACCACCAACGAGCGAGAAGATCAATGTTGATCCGACGATCAGTCGAGCGCTCCCCATCTGTCCATCCCAGTACCAGTCGGTGAATCCGGCAACATCGCTCACCCCTGCGGCAGTGAGTGTCGCAACCCCATCTTCGGCGGCGAGGTAGCGCGCATAAACACACGCGGGACCTGCGGCGCAGCGCAGCGAACCACCCTGTCGCTCGTCGCGATAGCCAGGATCAAGCGAGAAGAAGAAGAGCTTCACCGCCAAGAAGAGCACGGCGAATGAGAGCGCCGTCCACGCTCCACTCCACGCCGCATTGGCGACGATGCGCCCAAGGCGCCCGCGCAGTGGCTCGGCGCGCTGGTTCCCGTACCAGCCGATCAGTAGGCCTGAGAGCGGCGCGAAGGCGAGGTAGGCGGGGTCGATCGGAATCACCATGAGGAAGCTCACCGCGATGGTGAGCGCCATGCCGATGCCGACGATCGCTGCGACCGTTGCCCCGCGATCAACGAAACGATTCATCGTGCTCCCCCCTTCGCAACGCTCGCACTTGCGCCCTTTCCTGAAAAGGCGGCGCGACCCGGATACACGGCGCGCGCGCCGAGCAACTCTTCGATACGCAACAGGCGATTCATCTTCGCCACGCGTTCGGAGCGCGACGGTGCGCCGATCTTGATCTGCCCGGCGTTGGTGCCGACGGCGAGATCGGCGATCGTGGTGTCTTCGGTCTCGCCGGAGCGATGGCTGATGATCGACGACCAGCCGGCGGCGCGGACCGCCGCGATGGCGTCGAGCGTCTCGGTCAGCGTGCCGATCTGGTTCGGCTTCACGAGGAGCGAGTTGGCCGCGCGCGCCTCGATCGCCCGAGCGATGCGGGACGTGTTGGTGACGAGCAGGTCGTCGCCCACCACCTGGGTGGACGCACCGATGCGCGTGACGAGCGCACTCCAACCATCCCAATCGTCTTCGGCGAGACCATCTTCGATGCTGATGATCGGGTAGCGCTTCACCCAGTCGGCCCAGAGCTCGACCATCTCGCCGCTCTCAAGCGTGCGCCCCTCGCGCTCCAGGCGGTACCGCCCGTCGGGCTGCAGCAGTTCTGTCGCGGCAGGATCGAGGGCGATGCATACCTCTTCGCCTGGCCGATAGCCTGCGCGTTCGATCGCCGATATCAACGCCTCCATCGCCGCCTCGTTCGACGGAAGGCTCGGCGCGAAGCCGCCCTCATCGCCTTGGCCAGTCGAAAGGCCGCGGTCGTGAAGCCCCGATCTCAGCGCGGCGAAGATCTCGGCACCGGCGCGCAACGCTTCGCGGAAGGTCGCGGCACCGACAGGCACGATCATGAACTCCTGAAAATCTGTGGAGCGCTCCGCATGCTTGCCGCCGTTCAAGATGTTGAGGAGCGGCACCGGAAGGGTCACCGCACCTTCGCCGCCAAGTTCGGCGTAGAGCTCAAGGCCATGTGTCGCGGCGCGCGCGTAGGTGGCGGCGAGCGAGACACCAAGGAGCGCGTTTGCGCCAAGACGCGCCTTGTTCGGTGTGCCGTCGATGGCAATCAGCTTCTCGTCGAGCGCGCGCTGGTCACCGATGTCGAAGCCGGCGAGTGCCGTTGCGATCTCGCCGTTCACCGCGGCGACCGCCTTCAAGACCCCCTTGCCGCCAAAGCGCTTCGCATCACCATCGCGTCGCTCGACCGCCTCATGTGCGCCAGTGCTCGCCCCTGATGGCACCGCGGCGCGACCGCGTAGGCCAGATGCGAGTTCAATATCAACCTCGACGGTCGGGTTACCTCGCGAGTCGAGGATTTCGCGCGCGCGGATCCGCGCGATCTGGGCGCTCACTGCTCCTCTTCAGATGCAGGCGCTTCGTTGCCGGTGGCCTGAGGCTGCGGCGTCTCAACCTTGGGGGCCGACTTCGGCGCGGACTTCGGTGCTGGACGCTTTGCCGCCTTGGTTGGTGGCGGCGTGTGCCAGATGATCGGTGGCGTTTCGACTGGCGAGCCGGCCATCGGAATCACGGCGAGTCCAGGCAGCTCGCGCCCCTCGAGGAACTCGAGCGAGGCGCCGCCGCCCGTAGAAAGGTGCGTCATCTTGCCAGCGAGCCCCTGCTGCTGCAGCGCTGCAATGCTGTCGCCGCCGCCGACCACCACGGTTGCGCCCGCCTCTGCCTTCTCGGCAGCGAGCTTCGCAAGCTCGCGCGTGGCGGCACCGAACGCGGGGATCTCGAAGACGCCGAGCGGGCCGTTCCAGAGGATCGTTTCAACTGGAGCGATCGCCTCTCGGATCTGGCGCACCGACTCGGGACCGAGATCAACCATGTGCCAGCTTGCAGGGAGCTTCTCGGTCGACACGATCTTGAACTCGGTGCCGCGCGTCACCTCCTTGGCGACCACTCCGTCGACCGGCAACACCACCTTCACGCCTCGCTCGTTCGCGAGTCGAAGGATCCGGCGCGCCTCCTCGACCATCTTCGGCTCGTAGAGGCTCTTGCCGACGCTGCGATGCGAGGCGACGAGGAAAGTATTGGCGATACCGCCACCGAGCACGAGCAGATCGACCTTGCGCAGGAGAGCCTCGAGTACCGCGATCTTCCCCGAAACCTTGCCGCCGCCGACGATTGCGGCGAAGGGTCGCTTTGGATTGTCGAGAAGGCTGGAGAGCGTCTCAATCTCACGCTCCATGAGGTGGCCGATGTACGCGGGGAGGATGCCCGCGATGCCAACCACACTCGCGTGCGCTCGATGCGCGGCGCCGAACGCGTCGTTCACGAAGACGTCGGCATATGAGGCAAGTCTCGCCGCAAACGCAGGATCGTTCTTCTCTTCGGCGGCGTGGAAGCGAACGTTCTCGAGTAGGAGCAACTCGCCCGGGCGCAGTCGCTTCACCGCGTCGTCGGTACCAACACCGAGTGCGTCACCCGTGGTGGGCACCTGGATCTTCATCAGCGCCGAGAGGCGCTCGGCCGCGGGTCGAAGACGGAGCCCGTCGACGACCTTTCCGTCCGGGCGTCCGAGATGCGACGCCAGCACCACGGAGGCACCCGCCTCAAGGAGAGCCTGGATCGTAGGAATCGCCGCGCGAATACGCGCGTCGTCAACGATCTTTCCGTCGGAGAGCGGCACGTTGAAGTCGACGCGCAAAAAGACGCGCTTGTCGCGCGCGTTCAGCTCGCGAATCGTGCGCTTGCCGGTCGCTGAGGTGATCTGCTCCGCAGCGACGCGGCGCAGCACGGCGGCGGATGCAGGACGCACGAGCGGCTTGCCTGCGGCGCGCGGCTTGCCGAGCGAGATCGCTCCTGCGACCGCTGGGCGATTCAACGGGCGCTTCGGGGATGGCTTCGGTCGCGTTGGTGGCGTCGGCGGCTTGTTTGCCGGTCGGCTTGAAGTGGTCACCGCCGACCCCGCCGACGGGACCCCCGGCGTACCCGGCTTCGTCAGCGGCTTATTCGCCGGGCGGCTCGACGCGGTCACGGCGCTCTGCGAGACCTTCATCGGCGGCTTCCCGGAGCTTGAGCTGCTCGGTCGTGGGGCCGGCACATCTACGGGCTTGGGAGCCACCTTCGGCGCCACATTCGCTACTTGCTTCACAGCAGGCTTCGTTGCAGCCTTGGCACCTGACTTCACAGCAGGCTTCGCAGCGGGCTTCGGAGTCACCTTCGATGGCGACTTCGGAGCAGCCTTCGATTTTGGCTGTGGCTTTGGCGAGCCGATGAGCCGAGAGAAGATCCCCTTCTTCTCAGCCATGCGTCGCCACAAAGCGTGCGAGGTCGGCGATGCGGCAGCTGTAGCCCCACTCGTTGTCGTACCAGGCGACGACCTTCGCGAAGGAGCCGTTCAACACCATGGTGCTCGCCGCATCGATGATTGACGAGCGCGGGTCGGCGCGGAAGTCCGACGAGACGAGCTGTTCGTCGGAGACGCCGAGGATTCCCGACATCGGCCCCGCCGCAGCGGTGCGGAAGGCGGCGTTCAACTCTTCGACGGTCGTTGGTCGCTCGAGCTCTGCGGTGAAGTCAATGAGGCTCACTGTTGGTGTTGGAACGCGAACGGAGAATCCGTCAAATCGTCCGGCGAGTTCTGGGATCACCAGCGCGAGCGCAGATGCTGCACCGGTCGTCGTCGGGATCAGGTTTTGCCCCGCGGCACGCGCCCGTCGCGGATCCTTATGTGCAACGTCGAGGATGCGTTGGTCGTTGGTGATGCTGTGAATAGTGGTCATCAGTCCGCGGCGAATGCCAAAGGAGTCACTCACGACCTTCGCCGCCGGCGCGAGGCAATTGGTGGTGCAGCTCGCGTTCGAGATGATGTTGTGCGCCTTGGCGTCATATCGACCCTCGTTTACTCCGAGGACGATCGTGATGTCTTCACCCTTCGCTGGCGCGCTGATGATCACCTTCTTCGCGCCGGCGGCGATGTGCGCCTTCGCCTTCGCCGCGTCGGTGAACACCCCCGTCGATTCGATCACTAGGTCAACGCCGAGCTTCCCCCATGGAAGATCCGTGGGATCCTTGACCGCGAGCACCTTGATGCGCGTACCGTCGACGACGAGTTCGTCGCCCTCTGCGCTCACCGTGCCCGGGTACGCACCGTAGGTGCTGTCGTGCTTGAAGAGGTGGGCGATCATCGATGGCTCCACCAGATCGTTTACTGCGACCACCTCGAGTTCGGGGGCGCGCTCGATGATCGCCTTCAGGCTCTGTCGCCCAATGCGACCGAATCCATTGATTCCGACGCGCACGCTCACCCTCTACCCCCCTTACGACTGGCGGCCACGGCGCGCTCCCAGTGGGGATCGCCGAGCCTGCCGACCACGACAGGATGGCATCCCGCGAGGCTGACGTCCCCGCCGAGTTCAGCGGGAAGGATTCGGACCCTCGAACCAGGCACCTTAAAGGCGTGTCCGGCGATCTCTCGGACGATCCTCGCCGAGATCTCCCCCCAGCGCGCCTCGGCGTAGGAGCCGCCAATGATGATCCGCTCAGGGTTGAAGATGTTCACCATTCCGGCCACAGCCCGCCCGATCGCAAGGTCGGCGCGCGCAAGGATCGCCTGCGCGGCTGCATCGCCCGCCGCGGCGGCGGCGCTGACCTCCCGCGCGCTGATCGCCCCGCCAGGGTTGGCCGTGAGCCAATCGGCGAGAGCCGGGCTTTCGCCGCTCTTCGCGGCTGCGCTACCTGCGGCGGCGAGCGCCCACCCGGAGACGAACGCTTCGAGATGCCCCGAACCACCGCAGCTGCAGGGTGGACCGTCGAGGCTGATCGGTGCATGCCCTACCTCAATCGCCGTGTCGTCGGGTCCGGCGATCAGGTGTCCGCCACTGATCACAGCGCCCCCGAGTCCGGTGCTGATCGTCAGGTAGAGGAGATCGTCGATCCCGCGACCCGCGCCAAAGGCGCGCTCGCCAAGAATTGCAACCTTCGTGTCGTGCTCAAGATAGGTGGGGAGTCCAAGTGCGGCGCTGATCGGCCCAGCAAGGTCGGTCCCCGGAAAGTTCGGCCCGAGATTCGCGGGCTCTACGGCAATCCCCGTCCATGGGTTCAGCGGCCCTGGCGCACTCACACCGATGCCAACGAGGCGCGCCGCCGCGTCGGCATCTTCGCGTGCGGCCGCTTCACTCGCGGCGCGCAGCGTGGCGATACAGGCGTCAACGATCGCAGCGGGTCCTGCGGCAACGGGCGTTGCACTCGCGCTGCGTCCAACGCGCGTGCCGTCAGGGCGCACGAGCGCGGCGCGCACCTGCGTGCCGCCGAGATCGAGGGCGAGCACCGTAGCGTCTGCAGCGGGTCGACTCATCTGCTCCTCACATCCATGCGCTGTTCCGTTCGGTCGCCGGCTCCGAAGCGCAGAGTGACGCGCATCGCGCTCATTGGCAATTGTGGAGATCGTTGTGGATAACTCTGCGCGTGCTCAATGCTGTTCGTGGCGCACATCCGGCGCGGTGCGTGAAAGCGGCGCGGCCCCCGCCCGGTCTCCCGGTCGAGGGCCGCAGGGCCGCTATCCGATCACTCGCGTGATCGTGGCTGAGATCAGCCGCCGATCTTGAAGACCTTGGTCCCGCAGACGGGGCACTTCCCCTCGAGCGCGGGCTTGCCGTTCTTCATCGTCACCTTCTTGGTGTCGATCGCTTCCCTCTTTGCCTTGCACTTGACGCAATACACCTCGGGCATCGTGATTACCTCCACAGGATCGACGCTCAAGCACCGATCCGGCTACTCCCCCTCCGCGGGGCGCTTACAGCGGTCGGCGACATGCCGATCGTGTGGAGCCGGGGAGCTCCGAGAGCCCCCACGAGCCGTCACCGCTGTTCAGGATAGGGAGTCCCCCCTGCACGGTCAACGCTCCTTCGTGCGTGGCTGAGCACGAGCCCCGCACGGACCCTCCGCTCCGGCCCTCGAGGGGGCCGAGGGCGGCCCCAGCACGCCCCCTGACCACTGGGAGGGCAACGAGCCGAACGTGGGTCTCCCCCGCAAAGCGAAGCCCCTCAGGAGAGACCTTGAGCGCTGCGAGCATTGCCCGTAGCCAGGCGCTATTGAGCACGAATCGGGCGCCGAACGAGGGGGCACCAAGCGGGAGCGGTCGCTGGTGCTGGAGCACCCGGGTGCCTCCTTTAGATCGACCAGGATTGCCCCCAGGGGTCGTGTTTCCCCCACCAGCTCCGCCTGGCACGATCCCTGCCACTGGATCAATCCAGAGTCGATAGCCGCCCCCCGCAGAGCCTCCCCGCTGGTGCAGAAGCCCGGTGGCCGCGACGCGAAGCCCAGAGGCGCGCAGCGCCGCGGGGATCTGCGCGGCAACCGGTGCTGCCGCCGCGAGGAGGAGCTTCGCACCACTCGAGAGGCGCAACTTCATGCTTAGCGCCCCACCTGCCAGTGTGGTGGGTGCACCAATGAGTTGCCCCACAACCCGCACGTGCCGCGCCTCCCACCCCTCCCACGCCCACGCTCCCGCAACGGGAGTGGCGAGGAACGGTGTTGGTGTTGGGGCCACCGAGCTCAGTACTTCGGCGGGATCAGAGGCAACGATGGTGAGCGCCTGCCTCCGCAGGGTCAGCACACCTGCGATGCGAACGCGATCGCCACGCCGTAGCGACAAATCGTTCGTTGCGACGTAAATAAAGAGCCCGGCCATCCCGTCCGCGTCTGCGAGCGCCGCGAGTCGCGGCTCGGCCAACTCGCCAGGGATGGCAGTGACCACGCCCTCAACCCTTACCGATTCGCCGATCGTCGTGCCACGCGCCGCTCGACACGTAATTACTAACGGCGTCGTCGTCGGAGTGGGGCTCAGTGTTGGCGTCGGCGTGACGGTCGGCGCTGGTATCGGTGATGGCGCAGGCGTTGGCGACAGCGTGGGATTAGGTGTTGCGGTCGGCAGCGGCGACGCCGTCGGAGTGGGGTTCAGTGTTGGCGTTGGTGTCGGTGTGACGGTAGGCGCTGTTGTCGGAATAGGTGTCGGTGATGACGTGGGCGCTGGGGCACCGAATGGGTCCGCGGGCGTCGCGACCACGATGAAATCAGTCGCGTTGTTGCCGGTGTCAACGAGTGTCCCAGCGTTGCGCACTCGCTCCAAGATGGAGCTGCTCGACGGCGCAGCGGCTGGAGCTCCTTCGCCACCCGCAGCCGCAACGGCGCTCCCCCACGCAAGCGCGTCAACAATGCGCGTAGCATCGCTGCGGTCGCGAACGATCACCGCACCACCGGTCGACGCGATCCCGTCGCTCCATGTCGCTGCGGCAAGGGAAGCAAATCGTCCGGTGCTATTCGCGATGAGAATCTTGGCGCCCACCTGCAGCGCGCTCACCCCGATGGAGGCGAGGTCAACGAGGCGACGGGTGGTGAGGCCGCTCGCCGATCGGTATGCAACCTCAAGCGTCGATGGGTCGACGCTGTCACCTACGGCCTCAAGGAGCAGGTACTCGTCTGAGGCGCTCACTCCTCCGGTCGCAAGCGCGGCGATGCGCAGCGAGCCGAGCTCGGCGGCGAGCACGGGGCGAGCGGGAGAGATGAAGATCGTAAGGATGTAGATCGTGGCGATGGCACTTGCGAGTCGCTCCATTGCTCCTCCAGGTCGGCGAAGCAGCGGGGGGCGGACGAGTGATCTTCCGAGCGCGCGCGTATCGGCCGCGTTCACTGTTGTGGGCGGCGCTACGATGGAGGTCATGCCGCCGCCGGCGGTCGCGATGAGGAGGAGCAATGGCCAAGGCGAAGGTGCACCAGGACGAGGCTCGAGCCGAGGCACGTCGACGCAGCCGCCTCGCTGCAAAGCAGCGTGCTGCCGCTGAGGCGGCGGGCAGCTCTGAGGCCTCAGGCAACCCAAGTGCGGCGGCCTCAACGGCTCTCAGCACCGCCGCCGCCGCCAGCACGCCTGGCCAGCGAACCGGCTTCCGCGCGGCGCTACGTAGCAGCTTCGGCGCTGCGCCGATCCGCTCCGATCTCGCCTTTTTCCCGAAGATTGCGCTGACGCGCGTCCTGGCGATCCCGCTACTTATCACCGTGGCGACGAGCTTCCTCGCCGTGCAGCCAGGGGCGCTCTCGGCCAGCTGGCTGCAAATCGCCGTGCAGTCGCTTCTCTTGCCTCCAGCGTTCGTGCTTAGCTTTCTCGGCGGCATGCTGACGCGACGGGCGTCGTGGCTCGCTGGCGGCGTCGTGGGGCTCATGACGCTCGCGGGGGGAACCTTCGTCGCAAGTTCAGCGGATCTTACGGCAATGGAGGCAACGAATCCCGTGCGGCTCGTATTGGAAATCTACGCGCGCAGTAGCGCTGACCTTGGTGCGGTTGCGAGCAACGCATACGGGGCTGCCGTGATGGGGATCTTCGGCGGCGCGTTCGCTGGTTGGTATGGGCGCTTCCTTCGCGCTGCGGGCCCTGGCCCGCGTTCAGC
>JBPCTG010000063.1:0-2878 GCA_051006395.1 Candidatus Limnocylindrus sp. | reverse complement strand
CACCACGTCGAGGCGCAGATCCTCGAGGCACTCGACGTCGACTACATCGACGAGTCCGAGGTGCTCACCCCAGCCGACGATCGCTTCCACATCGACAAGCACGCCTTCAAGGTGCCGTTCGTCTGCGGTTGCAAGGATCTCGGCGAGGCGCTGCGCCGCATCAACGAAGGCGCAGCGATGATGCGTACCAAGGGCGAGGCGGGGACCGGCAACATCGTCGAGGCGGTGCGCCACATTCGCACGGTCAGCGAACAGATCACTGCACTCAAGGGACAGAGCGAGAAGCGTCTCCGTGCTGCGGCAAAGGAGATGCGCGTTCCGTACGAGCTGGTACGCGGCGTCGCTAAGGCTGGTCGCCTCCCCGTCGTGAACTTCGTCGCCGGTGGCATTGCAACCCCTGCCGACGCAGCTCTCTCGATGTGGCTCGGCGCCGACGGCGTCTTCGTCGGCTCCGGCATCTTCAAGTCGAAGAGCCCGGCAAAGACCGCCGCGGCAATTGTCCAGGCAACGACGCACTGGGCGAACCCCGCAATCCTCGCTGAAGTTTCGGCGGGGATCGGCGAGGCGATGCGCGGGATTGAGATGCGCGCGATCCCCGACTCCGAGCGGCTTTCGACGCGCGGCTGGTAGCGCCGTGGCGGCGCGACCGGTCATCGGCGTACTCGCCGTACAGGGCGACTTCCGCGAACATCTCGATGCGTTGCGCGCCGTCGGCGCCGAGGGTCGAGAGGTGCGACTCCCCGCCGATTTCGACGGAATCAGCGGCCTGATCCTTCCTGGTGGAGAGAGCACCGCCATGCGCAAGCTGATGCACCGCTGGGGACTCGTCGCACCGATCAAGGCGCTGGCCGCCGCAGGTGCGCCGATCTTGGGCACGTGCGCGGGCGCGATCCTCTTGGCGACGAAGATCGACGACGGCGACGAGCCGGTGCTTTCGCTGCTCGACGTATCGGTGCGTCGCAATGCCTTCGGCCGACAGCTTGAGTCGTTTGAGACGCCGCTCTCGATGCGCGGCCTTGGCGCGAACGGACGCGCTGGAACACTTCACGCCGTGTTCATTCGCGCGCCACAGATCACCGCTGTCGGGTCAGCCGCACACGCTGTCGCGACGCTCGCCGACGGTCGCGTGGTCGCCGCTGCGCAGGGGAGTGTTCTCGGCATCGCCTTCCACCCTGAGATCTCTGGCGAGCTACGACTGCATCGTGCACTTGCAGTAGCGGCAACGCGGTTCTCTCGGCGCAAGCGACGCTGATCGCTGCATGAGCGGCGCCGCGCGCGTCCGACTCGCGAGGATCACCGATCTCGCCGCGCTCGCGGCACTCTCTCGTAGCGCCACTCGCTCCCTCGGGCTACCGATCGCAGTTGGGGCGCTGAGCCTCTTCCGACTCGCGCGTATGCCGCTCTCTCTCCTGCGGCCAACCGACCTCATTTGGGTGCACGAGCGGAGCGGCGCGCTCGACGGTTTTGCGCGCGTTGAACGCGACGAGCGCGGCGACTGGTCGCTCGTAGAGCTTGCAGCAACAGGAGAGGAGGCGGGCGATGTGCGCCATGCGCTCCTCGGCCGCGCGGCGCGCGAGGCGGCACGATCTGGCGTTGAGCGCATCTATGTCGCTTGCGCGGAGCGCGACGGGAACTTCGAGCTCCTCGCTTCAAACGCTTTTCAGCCGTACACCGATGAGATGATGTACCTGCGACCAGCTGCACCGAGCGACGAATCGCTCGCAGTATCGGCGGCGCTGCGCCCCGCTGAAGCGAGCGACGGGTTGCGGCTCTCGTTGCACCATAACGCGGTGACCCCTGCCGCAGTGGCGCGCATGGAGGGGATCGACGTAAGTGCGTGGGATCGACTCGTTCGCGGGACCTGGGCCCCACGCTCGTGCGTCACACCGCTGCTGCGCCTCGTTGAGGGAACAACGTTCATCGTCGAGAGTGGTGTCGAGAGCGGCGCGCCAGAGATTGGTGGATGGATTCAGATCGGTGTGGCGCGCGAAGAGGGGGCAGCCCATCCCCATGCGCTGCGCATCTCACTCGCCCCCAGGGTGAACCCTGGGCCGATCATCGTCGCTGGGCTCGGCGAGATCGCTCGACGTGCGGCTCAGGCGGGGACCGCTGCGAACGCAACGCTCGTCGTGCGGCGGAGTTACGAGGGGGGTCTTGAGGCGTCGCTTGAGGGGGCCGGCTTCGCCTCAGCTGGCGAGCTTCGCCTCCTCGTTCGTGAGGTCCGAGGGCGGGTGAGCGCCCAGGGGCTCCTCCCCGCAGTTGGCTGACTCCCGCCCGAAGCGGCGCGCTAGGATGACGCCGATGAGCATTGCTCGCGACCCCCAGGATGCCGCCCTCAACGACGAGGCGATCGTCGACAATCTCGACCTGCTCCTCGCCTGCCTTCCGGCTGAGATCGTCGCCGCCGTGCGTGAACTTGCCGAACACGAAGAGCTCGCCGCCGGGCGCGACGGGCTCCTGGAGATCGTCCTTGACCTTGGTCGACGCCCTGAGGCGCGACTCACGAGCGGCGATCGTGTGCTTCTTGATCGCGAGGTCACCGACGAGGATCTGTCGCTCGTCATTGGGCGCATCGGCGACTTTGGCGGTGACAACCGCGCTGGGATTGAGCGCACGCTGCATCGCATCTCGGCGATCAGGAATCGATCCGGCCGCGTTGTGGGGCTCACCTGCCGCGTCGGTCGCGCCGTATTTGGAACGATCGAGATCCTTCGCGATCACATCGAATCGGGTCGTTCGATCTTGATCATGGGTCGACCTGGTGTCGGCAAGACGACGATGTTGCGCGAGGCTGCCCGCGTATTGGCTTCGGAGTTCTCGAAGCGCGTCGTGGTGGTCGACACCTCGAACGAGATCGCTGGGGACGGCGACATTCCGC
>JBPCTG010000062.1:0-9303 GCA_051006395.1 Candidatus Limnocylindrus sp. | reverse complement strand
GAGGCGCTCCTCGAACTCGGCGCGCACCGCGTAGCCGAGCGACTGATAGAGGCGGATCGCCACGGCGTTGTCGGCGCGCACGTTGAGCACCACGTCGTCGCAGAACTCGAGGAGCGCATCGGTAACCGCCGAGGTGGTGGCGCGCGCGTAGCCGCTGCCGCGACTCCCCGCCGCGGTCAACACGTTGCCAAGCACCGCGATGCGCTCACGCCTACCGATCACGTGCGTCCCCGCTGCGGCAACGAGTCGCCCATCACGATGAATCCCGCGGTAGACGCCCTCGGCGACGGCGAGTGGTGGAAGCCAGGCGGCGAAACCGAGCTGATAGAGACGATTGAGCGAGCCGGAGTCGGCGGGGACGAGCGGCACCACGAGTTTTGTGGCGTCGCCCATGTAGCGGCGAAAGCTGCTCCGATCGACAGCCATCCGCAACATCGGATTGATCTTCTCTGTCTCATAGCGAAGGTCGAGAATCGGGTCGCCGCCGATCGGCGTCGGCACCCACGCGGCGCGCGGGCGAATGCCCACCTCGAGGATCGCGGCGACCCCGATCGGCTCGCCGAAGAGGTGCAGCGGCTGCGGTGCCCAACCGGAGTACTCCATGCCGAGCGCGATCGCCTCGCCCCCGCGACGCGCCACGTAGCAGCGCGTGCGCGGCAACTCCCCAGGGTCAAGGTCGGCGAGCGCGTGTGCCGCGATGGTGCGATCGGCGTCGATGAGGCGGCGAATCAGCTCGCGATCGCGTGTCGGTGCAACCTCGATCGGGAGTCGCGCTGCTGCCCCCTCGTTGGCAGCGTCACCAGCACCATTGTTCTCGATGGGTGAGGTCACGGTGCTGCGTCGATGAGCGCCGCGGGGAGCACCTCCACGCGCGCGCCCTCTATCGCCACCCCTGCCGCCGCCTCGCGTGACGTTGTTGCTGTCGTCCCCGACGAACGCATCGAATCGGCGATGCGGCGCTCCAGTGCTGCGGCATCGGTCGGCGCAGTGTGAGCCTCTGCTGCTGCATCGCGACTCGGCGCGACGAGGATCACCCGCGCACCACCGGCGCGCGCCGCCACGGCAAGCGCGACCCCTCCGACTGCAACTACCGCCGACCCATCGGCGGCGACGAGATCGCTCGCAAGGAGCAGCGTGTCGAGGTCGCCGCGCACCAGTCGTGAGGCGAGGAGCACGTCGGCGAGCAGGGTCGGCGCGAGCCGCGCGCGCACCGCATCTGCAGCGTCGAGGCCGCCGAGGCTGGTGCGGCCGCCACGCGCAACGCTCGGGCCCGCCGCAATCAGCAGCTCGCTTCGACCACTGCGTCGGATCGCCTCATGCGCTGGCGCAAGGTCGCCCCACGAGGTCGCACCGAGTCCTGGACCCGTCGCCACGGCCCCCTCGTCGCCGATTGCTTCGTGCAGCCGCTCCGCCTGCGCGGCGTGCGCCGCGAGGCGCGCAGCGGCGCGGCTGTTCACGGCGCTGTCGAGATCAACGCCGGTGCGCGGTGCACCAGTCATCAGCGCCGTGAGCTCCGCGTCAAGCGAACCGCTGAGTGGTGCCGCGTTGCGCAGCGCGGCGGCCGCCGCGGAGCGACGCGCCCCACTCGCACCCGCCGGACCAGAGCGATCGGCGAGTTGTAGGGCGAGCGCGCCAATGAGGGCGCGGATCGGCCCTGGTGCAACCACGTCGACGGCGAGTGCGGCGGCAACCGCCGCGGCGCTTTCGGCGCGGCGCTCGAGGATCTGCGCCGGAAGTGCGCGCACGTCGAGCAGGATGATCGCCCCCTCTTCGTCGCGAACCGGCGAGGCGAAGGCGGGGTCGGGGGGGCGTTCGCCAGCCGCCACCAGCCCAGCGTCGTCGGGGAGATCGAGCGCCGCCTCTGCGGCGCGGCGGCGCGGCGGCTGGTTCAGTGAAGTTGGATCCCCGATCTCGTCGGCGAGCTCACCCGCCTCTTTGCGAATCGCTCCAACTGCGCCGATGAGTGAGGCTGCGGTGCGCGCGCCGTCGCGGCCGATGCTGCGAAGAAAATCGCGGCGGTCGCTCGCCACGCGACGCCTAGAAGGCGATGAGCGCGGAGACGATGCCGTCGGGGAGACGGGCACGTCCGCCGAGCGCCGGAAGCTCGGCGAGGAAACTGATCGCAACGGGGATCGCGCCGAGCTCCTCGACGAGCTTCAGCGTTCCAGCGACGGTGCCACCGGTGGCGAGCACGTCGTCAACGACGATGACGCGCGCACCGGGGCGCAGCGCATCGCGATGGATCTGCAGCACATTCGTGCCGTACTCAAGGTCGTATTCGATCGAGATCGTCTCGCCGGGGAGCTTGCCGAGCTTCCGCACTGGAACGAAGCCGATCCCCAACTCTCGTGCGATCGGTGCGCCAAAGATGAAGCCGCGCGACTCGATGCCGATCAGCGCGTCGGCCTTGAGGCCGCGCAACGGTGCGGTCATGGCGTCGATCGAGGCCGAAAACGCTTCAGCGTCCTGGAGGAGCGTGGTGATGTCACGAAAGACGATCCCCGGCTGCGGAAAGTCGGGGATCGTGCGGATCTTTGCGGCGAGCTGTTCGGGCGTCACGCGGGGAGTCTACGCGAGGGGGGCGGGGGGCGCCGACCCCACTGCCGTCGGGATCGTGAGTCCAGCCTCCCAGCGTGCCGCCTCAGCGGCAAGGAGCGCGACAAGCTCCACGGCGAGCTCCCAGGCCTCGGTGGCCGTGAGTGGCGCAACGGATCGAATCTGTGCGGTCTGTAGGCGCACGCGCGCGGCAACCGATCGAGCATCTGGCGCGGCGAGCCCTCGCGCCGCAACGCCGCGTAGCAGGTCGCCGAGGCGAACGATCAGTACCCCCTCCTCGCGCGCAATCCCCGCGATCCCAGCACTCGTTGCTGCAACGCGCAGGCGCGCAACGTCGAGAAGTCGCTCCGCCGGTGCGGGTGGCGCACCGTAGCGATCGCGCAGCTCTGCGGCGATTGACTCCACCGCCGCGCTGCTCCCTGCGCCGCCGAGGCGACGATAGAGATCGAGGCGCTGCCCCTCCTCTTCGACGTAGTCGTTCGGCAGGTGCGCGGCGATCGGCAGGTCGAGCAGGGCAACCTGGCGTCGTCGCGGCGCGGGGAGACCGTCGCGTTCGGCGCGGCGCACCTCTACCGACTCGGCGAGCAGTTGCGAATAAAGGTCGAAGCCCACGGCGGCGATGTGCCCCGACTGCTCGCCGCCGAGCAGGTCGCCAGCGCCGCGAATCTCGAGATCGGCGAGGGCCAACTGGAAGCCTGCGCCAAGGTGCGCCGCGTCGAAGATCGCCTTCAGTCGCTTTCGTGCAACATCGCTAAGCGCGTCCTCGTGGCGATAGAGCAGGTAGCACCAGGCGCGACGGCTGCTGCGACCAACGCGACCGCGCAGCTGATAGAGCTGCGCAAGGCCAAGTCGATCGGCGCGATCGATCACGATGGTGTTGGCGTTCGGAATGTCGAGTCCAGATTCAATGATCGTGGTGCACACGAGCACGTCCACCTCGCCGCGCACAAAGGCACCCATCGCCTTCTCCATCGCGCGCTCGGGCATCTGGCCATGGCCAACGGCGATCCGCGCGTCGGGGAGGAGCGCGCGCAACTGCTCCGCCGCTGCCTCGATCGACTCGACGCGGTTGTGTACGTAGTAGGCCTGGCCGCCACGCTCGAGCTCGCGCATCAGCGCGTCGCGGACCAAATCGAGGCTCGCCTCGGCGACGCGCGTGGCGACCGGGTGGCGATCCTCCGGCGGCGACTCGATCGTCGAGAGGTCGCGAATCCCTGAGAGGGCAAGGTTCAGCGTGCGCGGAATCGGGGTGGCGGTGAGGGTGAGCACATCGAGCTCCTCGCGCAGCGCCTTCAGTCGCTCCTTTGAGGCAACGCCGAAGCGGTGCTCCTCATCGACCACAAGAAGGCCGAGATGCTTGAAGGCAACGTCCTTCGACAAGAGTCGATGCGTGGCGATCACCAGGTCCACCGAGCCGTCGGCGAGGCCTGCGGCGACGCGCGCCTGCTCGCCAGCAGAGACGGTGCGTGAGAGGAGCGCAATGCGGAATGGGTAGGCGGCCATGCGGCGACGGAATGTTTCGAGGTGTTGCAAGGCGAGCACCGTGGTCGGCACCAGCAGCGCCGCCTGGCGCCCCGCCTCAAGCGTCGCGAAGATGGCGCGCAGCGCGACCTCGGTCTTGCCGTAACCTACGTCGCCAACGATCACGCGATCCATCGGTCGATCGCGCGCGAGGTCGCCCTGCGTCGCCTCGATCGCCGCAAGCTGGTCGACCGTTTCGCGATACGGGAAGGCCGCCTCGAACTCGGTGAGCCACGGGCTGTCAGTTGGAACCGCAGGGCGGCGCGCCAACTCGCGCGCCGCATAGATGCGCAGCAACTCGTCGGCGAGATCATCGGCGGCGCGCTTCGCCCGCTCCTTGGCGCGGCGCCACTCGCCGCCGCCGAGTCGACTCAGATGCGGGTGCTCTGCACCTGTGTAGCGTGCGATCCTCCCCAGCTGCTCAACCGGCGTGTAGACCCGATCACTGCCGCCGTACTCAATCTCAAGATAGTCGCGCTCCTCGCTCGTGCCGCCGCGACGCAACATGCCGACGAAACGCCCAACGCCATGATCGACGTGCACGAGGTAATCACCAGGGGCGAGTCGTTCGGCCGCCTCACGGGTGATCCCGCGACGGTGCACCGCAGCGCGACGAACGCGCGTCGCACCGAAGAGCTCGCGATCGGTGATGAGCGTCAACCCATCAACGCCGCCCTGGAACCCTCCGTCGAGTCCCGCGTGCAGCAGGGTGATCGACCCAGGCTTCGGATCGGCGGCGATCAACGGAGTAATCTCCGTCGACTCTCCCGCTTCGCCAAGGAGTTCTGCGAGTCGTGGCGCCTGTTCAGAAACGATCACGACGCGTGCCTTGTCACGACGCCACGACTCGATCCCTTCACCGAGCGCGCGACTGCGTTCTGCGGGTACCACCGGGTCGTGCCAGTGGAACGGATCCTCTGCGGCGACGCCCGTGAGTCGGCCCGCCTCAGAGCTCCAGGTGAGCTCGAGGCGCGCGGAGCCGGCGGCGGCGAGGAGCGATGCGACCGCGTCGACACTGGGGAGCGGCGACGGCCAGCTCGACGGAAGGAGACGCGTGGTGCGCAGGGCGTCGCGGCGCTCCTCGGCCTGGCGCGCGAGCGAAGCGGCAACGTGCAACAGCTCCGCGGGTTCGTCGAGCACCACCAACGCGTCGCCAATCTCGTCGAGTGCCCTCGACGGGGCGATGAGCGGCGCCCAGAGTTCGAGGCCGTCGCCAGGCTCCGCGGCGCCGTTCGACGCTGCGGCGAGCGACGACTCCCAACGGGCGAGGTCTTCGGCGAGGCGTGGCGGCAGCGGCTCACCATCACGCGCGGCGGCGCGCTCGGCGGCGGTGCGTGCCGCGGCAACCCGTGCGGCGTTGAGCGGAAATTCGCTCGCGGGGAGGAGGCGCGCAACCTCAACGTGCGCGCCGCTCCGCTGTGTCGCGGGATCGATCGCGCGAATGCTCTCAATCTCGTCGCCGAGCCACTCGATACGAATCGGCAGCGTCGCGCCAGCCGGAAAGAGGTCGACGATCCCACCACGCCGCGCGATCTCGCCGCGCGATCCAACGAGCGGCACCGCCGAGTAGCCGAGCGCGAGGGCTCGTCGCGCCACCTCGTCAAGGGCGCTGCGGTCGCCAGGGCGCAGGGTGAGCGCCCCCGCAGCAACCTCACTCACGGCGATCGTCGGCTGCAGCGCCGCAAGGAGCGAAGTGACGATCACTCGTGCCCCAATCCCATCTGCCCTGGTTCCCTGTGCCCCAGCCGCCTGCGCTCCAGCGGCCTCGCTCCATGCTGCGAGCGTCGCCACGCGCCCCGCCGACTCGTCAACAACAAGTTCACCACGCTCGAACGGAAGGGCGCTTCGCGGCTCAAGGAGCAGCACCGCGCTCGGGTCATCAAACCACGAGCGCACCGTGGCAGCGACGCGCTCTGCGACCTCGGGGTCGCGCGCGATCCATGCAACGCGCTGCCGTTTGGCGAGCGCGGCGACGAGCTCCCCTTTTGCCGCATGTGGAATGTGAATCAGTGCTGCGACCGCATCGCGTCGTAGCGAGGCCTCAAGCGCTGCGAACTCCTTGCTCGCGAGGAGTCGGGCGAGGAGCGGGGCGAGCGACGGCGTCGCGCCGGCGCTGCTCACCGATCGGGGTCGAGCGGCTTCCGCCAGCCGTGTTGCGTGCGACGAATGCCATCGCTGCCAACCGGCCCGTCAACCTCACCGGCCTTCGGCAAGTTTTCGGGATCTGCAGCGCTGCCAGGCGCTGGGGCGGGAAGTTCGTTGCGATTGTGTGCTGTCGCCGCCTTGTTCAGGCCGAGCTGCGCCCACGACTCGATCGCCTCGCTCGCGAGTGCGCACAGTTCTGGGAGGCGCAACTTCTCGGCCGCATCGAATTCGCCGAGCACATGGCGTTGTGCTGTGCCTGGTCCGCCGGGATCACCAATGCCAATGCGCAGACGCGGGAAGCGATCGGTGCCAAGCTCCTCAATAATCGACGAGAGTCCGTTGTGTCCGCCGGCGCTCCCCCCCTCGCGGAAGCGCAGTGCTCCGAATGGGATGCTGAAATCGTCAACCACCACAAGGAGTCGATCGAGCGTCACTCGCTCTGAGGCGAGGAGCTTCTTCACCGCCGTCCCCGACTCGTTCATGAAGGTGAGAGGCTTTGCTACCACCAGGTCAATGCCGAAGACGTGTCCAGCGTGCACCTTTGCCGCGTCGCGCTCCTTGCCGCCACCCTTCCATCCGGCGCGGTCGGCGAGTGTGTCGAGGGCGAGCCAGGCAACGTTGTGGCGGGTGTAGCGATACTTCTCGCCCGGATTGCCGAGCCCCACCACGAGGTGCTTCGAGGTGCTCATCGCGTTGCCCTCGCATGCGCGCGCAGGATCTTGCGCTGTTCCGCCCACATCGCCGTTCGCGCCGCAGGGCCGCGATGGTCCCAGCCGCACAGGTGGAGCGCGCCGTGCACGGCGAGAAGGCGCAGCTCGTCGGCGGGGGTGTGTTGCGTTGAGCCGTCATCGCCGCCACGCCCCTCGCGGGCCTGTTCGATCGCCCGGTCGATGCTCACCACAATGTCGCCGAGCGGCAGCGCTTGGCCCTTCGACGCTGCGCTTGGTGCCACGCGATGCGCGGCGCTTCGCCGCGTGCCGGGACGCGTAGGGTAGGCGGTCGGCTCAAGGAGCGGGAAGCTCAACACGTCGGTGGGACCGCGCACGCCCATGTGTGCCGCGTTGAGTGCTGCGATCTCGCGGTCGTCGACAAGGGTGAGTGTCGCTTCGCCATCACGTGGCGCGTCGCAGGAACGCAGCGCGCGCTCAACAAGTGCCTGCAACTCTTTGGCGGTGATGTTTATGCCGCCGCGCCGGCGGCGGATGACCCGCGCGCGCGGGCCGCGGCCGTGGCTCATCCGAGTGCGGCAAGCGCCGCGTTGACCTTCCCCGAGAGGACTTTCCCATCGACCTTCCCCTTGGTCTTCGGCCCGAGCCAGCCCATCACCTTGCCCATCTCTTTTGCAGAGGTTGCGCCGGTCGCAGCGATCGCCTCCTTCACGAGTGCGTCGACATCTGCGTCGGAGAGCTGTTCGGGAAGATACACGGAGAGGATCGCGATCTCGGCCTCTTCGGCGGCGGCAAGGTCGCTGCGGTTCGCCGCGGTATATGCGTCGACCGACTCCTTACGCGTCTTCACCGCCTTCACGATGACCCCGAGGGTCTCATCGTCGTTGGCGTCTCGCTTCAGCTCCTTCTCGACGAGGGCGAGCGAGGAGAGCACCATGCGAATGGTATCGCGCTGCTGGTTGTTGCCAGAACGCATCGCCGTGGCGACGTCATCTTTCAGTCGATCGCGAAGCGACATGCGCTGCTCCTCTCCGGCGGGGTTGCCGCCCGGACGGCCGGGGCTACTCCCGTTCGCGGCGAGGCGAAGACGGCTTCTTGCGCTTGGCGTCCTTGCGCTTCTTCTTCTCGGCGGCGTTCTCGAACGCCTCACGACGGCGCGACTCGGCCAGGATCCCGGCCTGCTGCACCTTCTTGTTGAAGCGGCGCAGAGCGGCCTCGAAAGACTCGTTCTCGCTGATGCGGACTTCTGCCACTGGTACCTCCTAGGACGGGGAGGATAGCCGATCAGCGCGGAAGCGGCACCTCTACCCCTACCGCCTCGAGCGCGGCAACGAGGGCGGCGACCGATTCAGGGTCGGGATCGTTGGAGGCTGATCGCTGGAAGATCACGAGGAGCGACCCCTCCAAGCGCAGGGTGAAACGGGCATCGGGGGGTACGAGGACCAGCGATTGGGGGCGCGAGAGATAGGCGGCGATCTCAGGGGCGGCGGCGGCGGCGCTGCCAGCATCCGAGAAGAGGACGCCGATGAGCGCTGGGCCGACCGGATCGAGCGAGGAGGCGCCGCGCACCACGACGCGCGGAAGATTGAGATACGCAACGGGGAGCGGCGGGCGCACATCACCCCCGCTGGTCATGGGGCCGAGCCCCGCGGCAACGACGACGCGCACGAGCCGCTCCGTCGCCTGCGCCGATTCGGCGGCGCTCCGCGGCGTTGGCGCCGTCGACGCGGCTGGGGCCTGGGGGTCTGGAGGCGGTGGTCCTCCCGAGAGCAACGAAAAGAGGGCGAAGCCGCCGATCAGTACCGCGATTGGGCGAAGGCGGCGAAGGCGCGAGCGCGGTGTGCTTGGTGCGCTCGGTGCGCCGCTCACCCCGGCGGCCATGACAGCTGTCGGCCGGCAAGCAAGTGGTAGTGCAGGTGATCGATCGCCTGGCCGCCCTCGCGGCCGACATTCGACACCAGCCGCCAGCCGCGTGCGCCGTATCCCGCTGCGTCGGCGAGCTGCGCGGCAACGGCGTGCATGCGCGCGAGAAGTGCCGCATGTTCAGGTGTGTCGCGCAGGTCGGCGGCAGAACCGATGTGCACACGTGGAATAAGGAGCAGGTGCAACGGCGCTTGCGGAGCGATATCTTCGATCGCAAGGATCAGCGCATCGTCATGACGACGCACGCTCGGCAACTCGCCGGCCACGATCCGGCAGAAGAGGCAGGGTACGGCGCCATCGCTCATGTGCAGAGTGTAGCGCGCACGGGGTGTGGTTCAGTCGGCGCAGAACTCGTGTGCGACCCACTCGCCGCTGCTCCACCGCTCGACGGGGGTGAGCCCCGCCGCGCGCAACGCGGCGAGCGCCTCCTCCTCGCGATCGACGAAGATGCCGCTCGCAATCAGGCGCCCGCCTGGGGCGACTGCGGATG
>JBPCTG010000061.1:0-2413 GCA_051006395.1 Candidatus Limnocylindrus sp. | reverse complement strand
TGCAGCGTCATCGCACCGACCGGCCGCTGCGCATCGCTCACCGTGGCGAGAACTCCCCCCTTGCCGCCAACGGCACAGATCTCACCAGCATCGCCGACCTGGCCGCCGCGCTCGGAGTAGAAGGGAGTGCTCGCAACGACGAGGAGGCCGCTCTCGCCGGCATTGAGGCGCTGCACCTCACCATCGGCGCCGATTATCGCGAGCACCTTCGAGCGCTCGATGAGCCGCTCGTAGCCAACAAATACTGTATCGCCTACGCGGCGAACGATCTCCTCGTACCGTGCCGTTGCCACGGCATGATCTGCGAGCGCCGCCTTCTTTCCACCGCGGCTGCGCTGTCGTTGCTGGGCGAGCTCCGCGTCGAATCCAGCGCGGTCCACGGCAACCCCCGCCTCTGCCGCGAGCTCGACAGTGAGGTCGATGGGAAATCCGTAGGTGTCGTGCAACTTAAACGCAACTGCACCATCGAGTTGGGGCGCATCGTCGGGGAGCTCGTCCGCGCGCTGACCGATACCGCTGCCGCGCCCTGCGAGCGGCGCGAGCGCCTCGTCGAGTAGGGCTGAGCCACCATCGAGCGTCTTGGCGAACTGCGCCTCCTCTTTGGCGAGCGCGTCGAGGATCGCATCGCGTGCATCAACGAGGTACGGATACGCGCCAGACATGGTGCCGATCACGGCGCTCGAAGCATCGGCGAGGAAGGGGCGTCGCACGCCAAGAAGGCGGCCGTGGCGCACCGCGCGACGAATGATGCGGCGCAACACGTAGCCGCGTCCCTCATTCCCTGGGCGCACTCCATCGGCGAGAAGGAAGGTGACGGCGCGCGCATGGTCGGCGATCACCTGATAGCTGAATCGCTTCTCTTCGAACGCGTTCTCCCCTTCGCCAGTGATCCTGCGGATCGCCGCGTGGATCGGCAGGAAGAGATCGGTGTCGTAATTGGAGAGGACCTGCTGACTAACGCTCGCAAGACGCTCGAGTCCCATTCCTGTATCGACGCTCTTAAAGGGAAGTTCGGTGCGACGCCCATCGGGGTGTTGCTCGTACTGCATGAAGACGAGGTTCCATACCTCGAGCCAGCGTGGGCACTGCTCGGAGTGATCTGGGGCGCACCCTTCGCCGCACGAGAGTTCCGCGCCACGGTCAAAGTGGATCTCGGAGCAGGGGCCGCACGGACCGGTCTCGGCCATGCGCCAAAAGTTCGCGTCGTCCCCACGGTCGACGTTCCCCCATCGCGCAAGACGATCCGAGGGGAGCCCAATCTCATTGAGCCAAATCTCCGCCGCCTCGTTGTCGTCTGCGTAGACCGTTGCGGCAAGCCGCTCGGCGGGGATCCCAACCTCCTTGGTGAGGAACTCCCACGCCCAGTTGATCGCCTCGCGCTTGAAGTAGTCGCCGAACGACCAACTGCCGAGCATCTCGAAGAGGGTGTGGTGACGCGGGGTGCGGCCGACCTCCTCGAAGTCGTTGTGCTTCCCCGCCACGCGCAGGCAGCGTTGATAGTCCACAGCCCGCCGATATGATCGCGTCTCCGCGCCACTGAAAAGCTCTTTGAACTGGACCATGCCGGAGTTCGTAAAGAGCAGGGTGGCGTCGCCTGCGGGGACGAGCGAGGCGGAGGGGACAGCAGCGTGGCCTCGAGCCTCGAAGAAGGCAACGAAGCGGGAGCGCAGCTCATCAGCGCTCAGCGATGGGATCCGTGGATCTCGCTTCACGTGCTGAGCATAGCCGAGGGGTTGCGCGCATCGGTGATGAAGGCGGCGAGCAAGGGCGCGATCAGGGGCGGCGACCACGCTCCCAGCCTGAGGAGATGCGGGCGGCGAATCGCTCAGCAATGAGCGCCCCGACCAGGGGGGCTGGCCATGCGACCCCGCCGATCGGGAGCAGCTCGATCGGAAGTCTCTCGCCGGCGAGCGCCCCGAGTCCGGCGCCAATCGTTGCCGCGGCGAGCGCCGCCGCGAGCGGTGCCCGCGTGCGCAGCAGCCGGCCGACGATGGTTGCAGTGATGATGGCGAGCGCGAGGACGATCGGCGCCGGCTCGATCAAAAGGTTCAACGGTCAATCACCGCGCGGTCGCGGGTCGCGCAATGCGACCGCCTGCCACCACCGTCTCGCCGTCGTAGAGGGCAACCGTCTGCCCTGGCGAGGCGGCCCACACTGGCGCGTCAAGGATCAGTCGCGCCGCTCCGTTGACGCCGCCGATGAGGCGCCCTGGCACCGGTTGGCCACGATGGCGGATACGCGCCGCCGCCCGCAGCTCGCTCCCGAGCGGCAGCAGCCCTTCGGGGGTGCGCACCTCTTCGAGTGTGATCTCGCGTCGTTCGAGCGACTCGCGTCGACCGATGGTGATCCGATTCGTCGTTGGGTCGATCGCGCTCACATAGCGTGGGGTGGCGGCGACCACGCCGATCCCGCG
>JBPCTG010000060.1:0-6282 GCA_051006395.1 Candidatus Limnocylindrus sp. | reverse complement strand
GTGATCGGCGATGCTGCTGCGGGCCGTAGCGGCGCGGAGTTGGTTGTTGCACCTGGAGATTGCGTGCGTATCGCCACAGGTGCGCCGATTCCGCGCGGCGCCGACGCCGTGGTGGTTGTCGAGGCGACGAGCCTTGGTGATCCACGTAATGGCGCGACGTTACTTGAGCGATCGCCTGCTGAGCTGCCTGCGGACGTTTGGTTCACAGCCCCTGCGCGTGCAGGCGCAGCAATCCGCCGCCGCGGTGAAGATGTACGTACTGGTGCGCAGCTACTTGGCGAAGGCGCCGAGCTTGACCCTGCAGCGATTGCAGTGCTGGCGGGGAGTGGCGCGGCGCGGTGTACCTTGCGCCCGCGCCCACGGGTCGTGATCCTCTCCAGCGGCGAGGAGATCGGCGCAGGAGCGGATGCAAACGTGGCGATTCCCGACAGCAACGGGCCGCTGCTCGAGGCGCTGATGATCGCAGCTGGGGCGACGGTCGTTGCGCGCCATCACGTGGGCGACAACGTCGCCGATGCTCATGCGGTGGTGCGTGAGGCGGCAGCTGGGTGCGATCTGCTCGTGACGAGCGGCGGTGTGAGCGTTGGCGCGCACGACCATATGGGGGTGGCCCTGAGCGGCAACTTCGACACGGTGGTACATCGCGTGGCGATCCAGCCTGGAAAGCCGCTGCTTGTCGGCAAGCGGCGCGAGCGGTCGGGGGCCGCATGGGCACTCGGCCTCCCTGGGAATCCGGTGAGCGCCTTCGTTACCGCCACCCTTGTCGCCGTACCGCTACTCCGCGCCCTGGCCGGCGACACTGCACCTGCAGAGCGCTTGAGCGGCAGGCTCACCGCGCCGCTCACGAGCCCTGCGGCTCGTCGCTCCTTTCCGCGACTCGCTGTCGAGCGTGACGCCGATGGGTGGCCGCGTCGTGACGGCGATGGCACGCTCCTCGTTGCGCCGCTCGACGAGCAGGGGAGTCACCAAGCCTCAGCACTTGCGCGCGCGGACTATCTCGGTGACATCCCCGAAACGTGTGAGCGCCTCGCCGCTGGCGACGCGGTCGCGCTTATTGCGCTCCCCCGCGCTCAGCGTTGCTCGGCACGCTAGGATCCGCGCATGAGTGGCGATGGAACACCGCGCGATGCAGGGGTGGTCACCCCTCGACTGACGCATGTGGGCTCTGACGGGAGCGCCTCGATGGTCGACGTCGGCGCGAAGCCAATTACTGACCGCCGCGCCGTCGCCACAAGCGCTGTGCACCTTTCGAGCGCAACGCTTGATTTGATTGAATCGGGGAGCGCGCCGAAGGGGCCCGTCCTTGCGACCGCGGAACTCGCCGGGATCCAAGGGGCAAAGCGCACGAGCGACCTGATCCCGCTCTGTCATCCACTCGAGCTCACAGTGATCGTGGTGCGGTGCACCGTTGATCGCGCCACATCCTCGGTGCGGATAAGTGCCGAGGTGCAGTGCAGCGGCAAGACTGGCGTGGAGATGGAGGCGCTCACCGCCGCGTCGGTCGCCGCGCTCACGATCTACGACATGGTGAAGGCGGTCGATCGTGGTGCCTCGATTGGCCCTACGCGGCTAGTTGCAAAGAGCGGCGGCGCGAGCGGCGAATGGCGACTCGAAGAGGTCGCGCGATGAGTGATCCGCAACGCCGCGTGCTGATCGTCACCGTGAGCGACTCGGTCTTCGCCGGCACACGTGAGGATCGATCTGGGACGCTCGCCGCCGCGGCGATGGAGGCGCACGGCTGGACGGTAAGCCGAGCGAAGGTTCCCGACGAACAGGATCAGATCGGCGCCCTCCTCGACGAGCGGCTCGGTAGCGTCGAGGTGATCCTTACCACCGGTGGCACGGGGCTCACCCCGCGCGATGTGACCCCCGAGGCGACACTACCGCTCCTGGAGCGCCTGATCCCGGGCATCCCCGAAGCGGTGCGCATGCTCGGTCGCTCCTCGACCTCTGCGGCGATCCTCTCGCGCGGCGTTGCAGGGGTTGCGCGGGGAACCTTGGTGGTGAACCTGCCCGGGGGGAGCGGCGCCGTGCGCGACGGGCTCGCAATCCTCTTGCCAATCCTTGAGCACGCCCGCGAGACGATCGCCGGCCCCGTCGACCACGGCTGAGCGCCCCGGCTGAGCGCTAGGCGCGGGGTGGGGCAGGGTGCCCCCCACATGCTGTGTAGACTCGCCTTGATTCCACCAGAGGCGGTGGAGTGAGGAGGCGATAGGGTGCGCTGCCCGTCTTGCAAGGAGCCCGACACGCGGGTTGTCGACTCACGCGACCTCGATGAGGGGAGCGTGATTCGCCGACGCCGCGCCTGTCGCATCTGCGGAACCCGTGTCACCACCTACGAGCGCCCAGAGCTCGCGCGCCTCTATGTGACGAAGCGCACCGGGGCGCGCGAAGAGTACGACCCGCAGAAGCTGCTCGAAGGGTTGCGTCGTGCACTCGTGCGCCGTCCCGTTCCCGTCGACGCGCCGGAGCGTGCCGCCGAAGCGATCGAGGCGCAGATCCGCGCCACCGGTGCGACCGAGATCTCCTCGGCACGTGTCGGCGCCCTCGCCATGGCCGCGTTGCGCGAGATTGACCAAATCGCCTACATCCGCTTTGCCAGCGTCTATCAGTCGTTCGAAGACCTCACCACGCTCAAGCGTGAAGTGGACGACCTGCTTCGTGAGAAGGAGACGGGGGGCGGGAAGCGTCGCCGTCGCGGCCTAGAAGCGGAGGCGGAGCTGTGAGCGTCCTCTCCGATCGTGATCTGCTCGCCGCGATCGCCGCAGGCGACATTGCCGTTGAGCCATTCGACCCTGCCGACGTTCAGCCCGCCTCGATTGACCTACACCTCGATGGCACCTTCCGTGTTTTTCGCAACAATCGCTACGGTTTCATTGACCCGCGTGCCGATCAACCAGGGCTCACGGAGCTTGAGCGCGTAGGCGATGGCGAGTCGTTCATGCTCCACCCGGGAGAGTTCGTGCTCGGGCAGACGCTCGAGCGCATCTCCGTCGGCAACGAGCTGCTCGGTCGCCTCGACGGAAAGTCGTCGCTCGGCCGCCTCGGCCTGCTCATTCATTCCACCGCCGGCTACGTCGACCCTGGTTGGGTTGGCAACCTCACGCTTGAGCTCGGCAACGTCGCGCGACTCCCGATCGCCTTGTATCCAGGAATGAAGATTGGACAGATCTCGTTCCATCGCATGTCATCGCCGGTTGATCGCCCGTACGGGAGCAAGGAGCTCCGCTCGCGCTACCAAGGGCAGCGTGAGCCCACCGCCTCGGCGCTGCACGTGGACTTCGACGCGGTGCGCCGCGAGACCGAGCGGTAGCCCAATGGGGTTATCCCCCGCAGCGCAGGCGCAGCGCCGCATCGAACTCGGCGGGGTGAGCGTCGACTTGCTGCGAATCGGCACCTTTCGTAGCGACTCAGGAACAATCTTCGGCCCTGTGCCGCGAACAAGTTGGGAGCCAATGGTGCGCAACGAGATCGACGACGCCTCGCGACTGCTGCAGGCGTTGAACCTGCTCGTCGTCACAACCCCCGAGCGGCGCATGCTCCTTGAGACAGGACTTCTTCCCGCCGGTGAACGTAGCAGCGACGCGAGCATCGACGCGCTCTCAGCGCGCGAGGGGCTCACCGCTGTCGGCATCGATCCCGCGTCGATCGAGCTCGTGGTCCCGAGCCATCTGCATCGCGACCATGCTGGTGGTCTTGCCGATACCAGTGGGGCGTCGGCGTTCCCGCGCGCAACGGTAGTAGCGCCGCAGCGTGAGATCAACGCCGTCGCCAGCAGCTCGCTGCGCGCTCGCGCTGCGTACGACACAGCCACCTTACGCGCGCTGTTTGCCGCGAAAGAACCGCTGGCGTTCGAGCGTGCGAGCGAGCCCGATGCTCGGGTGGAGCTGCGCCTTCTCGGCGGTCATACGCCGGGGAGCCAGGCAACGATCGTGCGCGGGGGCGAGCGAACGCTCCTCTTTCTCGGCGACCTCTTCATGCGACCTTGGCAGTCAAATCCACGTTGGGTCACCGCTTACGACGATGAGGCGTGGGTCTCGGTCGACGCGAAGACGTCAATCTTCACTGAGGCGGCGGCAGGGGAGTGGCTGGTGGCGATGAGTCACGAGGTCGCGGCGCCGCTCGGACGACTCGTCGCCGATGGTGACCGATTCCGCTTTATCGCCGAGTAGAGCCCCTACGGCGCGTCGACGAGGAGTGGTTCGATCAGCTCTGCACCATCCGCGGCAGTGAGCGGGCGCGGCAGCACCGCAATCACGCGTCCGGCGGCGTCAAGCAGGATCTTTGTTGGAAGCCCACCTACCAGTGCGGCGCGAAAGAGTGCCCCGTCGGCGTCGACGAGGAGCGCGTAGTCGAGCGCGTAGCGGCGACCGTACGCGGCGACGGTATCGGGGCTCTCGTTCACTGCAACGCCAATGATGCGCAAGCCGCGTGATCGGTAGGCGCGATCAAAGGAGCGGAGTATCGGCGTCTCCCCCTGGCAGGGGGGGCACCAGGTTGCAAAGAAGTCGATGATCACGAGGCGATCTCCTGCGTTCGCCCCTACGAGTTCGCCCCATGTTCCACCGACGGCGAGTGGTTGATCGAGCGGGATCGAAAAGGTCGAACCGACGAGTGGCCCCGCTGCGTTCGGATCGGTCACGTAGCGCGTCGTTTCAGCGGAGGGCCTCCCCGCAGTTGAGGTAGGGACGCTGATTGAGGCGAGCGAGAGCAGGAGGCCCAGGCCAGCGGCGCAACCAAGGATCAGTGCAAGGGCGCTACGACGAAATGGCCCGATCATCAGAAGCCGCCAAGGCCGGGGAGCAGCCGACTCAGCGCTGGGAGTGATCCCGACGCGACGAGCGCTCCGATGATGACCACGAGCGCACCGCCGAGGCGACCGCCGAGTGCAGTGAAGCGACGCGCGCGCGCAAGGAGCGGCGCGGCGCGCTCTGCAAGGAGTGCGAGCGCGATGAACGGAAGGCCGAGCCCAAGGCCGTAGCTGATCAACAGCAGCGCCGCGCCGAGCGGGTCGCTCCCCGTTGCGGCGAGGGCAAGGATCGACCCGAGGACGATCCCGATGCAGGGAGTCCACGCCGCAGCGAAGGCGACGCCGAGGAGGGCGCTCCCGACGCGACCCGGCGCGGTAACGGTACGGCGACCGCCGCCACGATCAAGGAGCGGAATCCTGATCACCCCGGCGAGGTGAAGTCCGCCAGCGATCATCGCGAGGCCAAGCGGCAACTGCACGCTCGGCAGGAGTCGACCGAGCGCCCCACCTGCGTACGCGGCGCCGAGACCAAGCACTGCGAAGAGCGTCGTGAATCCCGCGGTGAAGAGGATCGCGTGGAGTGTCGGCGACTCGTCGTCTGCGAGCGAAGCGAGGCGGCCGATGTAGGCGGGGACGATCGGCAAGACGCACGGGGAGAGGAAGCTGAGCAGCCCGGCGAAGAGTGCGACGAAGAGGCTCACCTCGCTCACATCGTCACCGCGTGGTCGGTTGCGCCTTCGCCGCTCTCTTTGGCCGCAGCAAGGAACGCAGCGATGCGTAGTCGGCCGCTCGCGTTAGCCAAAAGGCGATCACCAATCTCGATTGCTGGAATCTCCGCAACGAGTCGCTGGTGCAGCGCAGCGTCAGCCTCAATGTCAACGACGCGGATCGCGTCGCCACCCTGCTCCGCGACGAGCGTGCGCAACGTCGCCTCGGCCTCCTCGCAGAGGGGGCACGTGGCGCGCACGTAAAGGGTGATCGTTGCGACCTTCATCGCTCGATTCTCCCACGGGCTCCGCTACCATGAGCGCCGGGCCCCCGTAGCTCAGTGGATAGAGCGCCGCCGTCCTAAGGCGGGCGTCGTCGGTTCGATTCCGGCCGGGGGCACCATGAGCAGCGGGCGAGTGGCTCGAGAGCCGACGAGTGGCGTGGAGCCGAAGGGGGAGCATGACGGGCGACGGGAGGATCGAGAAGGAGATCCCTGATTTCGCGCAACCGCCTGATGTCGGCGTCCTTCGCAACCCCCCGTTCCTGCGACTCTGGATCGCGCAGCTCCTCACCCAAATCGGCGGAAACGTTGTCCTTTACGGCCTCACGGTTCTCGTCGCCGAACGGAACCACGATGCCTCGTCGCTCAGCCTCCTCTTCCTCAGCTTCCTCGCCCCCGCCGTGATCCTCTCGCCGATCGCAGGGGTTTGGGTCGACCGCCTCGACAAGCGCCTCGTGCTGATCGTCGCGAACCTCTCGCGCGCGGTCGCCTTCTTCTTGATGCTCGGCAGTGCCGACTCACTCCCCGCCGTGCTCGGCCTCAA
>JBPCTG010000059.1:0-3926 GCA_051006395.1 Candidatus Limnocylindrus sp. | reverse complement strand
CGCGGGGCTCACCACTGCACCGTGATCCAGCGCAACGATTAGTGGTAGGCGAGGATCAATCGCGGTGGCGGCGAGCTCCTGCATCGGGATCAACATCACACCAGCGTCCAAAGCGATCTCTGGAGCCACCGCGCGCGCGGCGGCGAAGAGGGCTGCGAGATCGACGCGGGCAGGCTGCCCGCCGCTCACGGCTGCGGCGAAGCTCCCGCCGCTTTCGCCTTCTCTTGCACCTTTGAACCGTTGACCCAAATCTCTGCCGAAGCGACGTAATCGTTGACCCAGTAGGCGAACCCGTTCCCCTTCACTGCCGCCAGCTGCGCATCGGTGAGTGGTCGCTGTTCCACCGCATTGACCTTCACAATGAGGAAGCTGTTCTGCGTTGACTCGACACCGCTCACATCGCCCTGGTTCAGCTTCCAAACCATCTGGGAAAGTTCGGTGGGGATTGAGTAACGCGCGACCCAGCCTTGGTTGGTGAAGGTCATTCCGGTGAACGGGTCGTCAACGCCACCCGCGATCGCCCCCTTTACCGCCGATTCGAAATCCGTGCCAGGAGCAGCGAGCTGCTTCGCCAACAGTTCCAGCCGGAACTTGAGGCTCTGCTGCCGCGCTTCGAAGCGAATGATGTGATAGCCGAACTCCGTCTTGATCGGTCCAAGCAGATCACCCCGCTTCAGGCCATCTGCCCAGATCGCGTCGTCAAATGCCTGGGTATACGTACCCTTTGGCGCCCACGTCAGCAATCCGCCCTGTTTCGCTGAGCTCGCGTCGTCGCTCCCCTTCGCAAGGGTCGCGAAGTCGGCGCCGGCCTGCAGTTGGGCGAAGGCTGCGTTCGCCTCCGCCTCGGCCGCAGCCCATGCAGGGTCGGTGGGGTCAAGCTTTTTCGCATTTTGAGCGTCGTTATACGGCGCATAGAGAATGTGGCTAACCTCAATTTGATCTTGGTCGCTCTTGCCATCGTCGGCGATCGCGGCATACGAGACGTCGCGCTGCTCGACGGTCGGAGCGGTCAACTCGGCAAGGACCGAGTTTTTCAGGGCATTCCTGAGCGCGCGCTCCCCCGCAAGCTTCTTGTAGAGGCCCATGTCGAGCTTCGCCTCGCTCGCACGCTGTTCGAATGCAGGATCAAGCGCAGCCGGTCGAATCTGGTCGACCGAAAAGATCACAAACTGGTCGGTCGATCGCCGGATGACCGCGGTGGTACCAGGTGAGGTGAGCGCCCACGCGGCATCGTAGCCCGCGTCACCCGCAGGATCCTCGTCTTGAGCACTCCAGCCGATGAGGCCACCGCTCTGCGCATAGGAGTCGGATGAATCGCGCTTGGCGATGGTGCCGAAATCTACCCCTGCGGCGAGTTCGGCAGCAATCGCGTCAGCCTTCGTCTTGGCTGCCGCAACGTCGGAGTCGGACGGCGCTCCAACGCTGATCCCACCGATGCCGATCGAGATGGTGATCCGGCGCAACAAGCGAAGCTCAGGGGTAGAGGTCTCTTTTGCCCATTCCGCTTCGATCGCAGCGTCGTCAACGCTGATGTCGCGCTCCTGCGCAAGCGTTGCGATGGCGATCGCCTCGACCATGTCAGTGGTCAGCTGCGTGCTCAAGTTGGCTCGAGCGTCGGTAACCTTCTGCAGTGCTGCGGTCCCCTCATCGGGCGTCAGCGTGCCGGCGGCGATGCGCGCGCGGATGCGCGACTCCTCGATGCCGAGCTTGAACGAGGCGATGTCGGCGCGAGCCTTCGCCTCGCTCTTTGAGATCCCATGGCCATTAACCTCGACTCCAGGGGCGAGCGTTGCAGACCACCAGCCGTAGCCCCCCGCTCCAATGAGCAGCAGCGCCGAGAGGGCAATCGCCGCAACGAACGTGAGATTTGTTAGGGCAGTCTTGTCGGCACGCGCGTATCGCGCGGCAATTCGTTGGCGCAGGCGTGAGACTGGGTTCACGATTTGCAGCTCCTTACGCTTTGTGGCCGTATTTTGGGGAGTATAGAACGATCCTGATGGTATCCTCCTTGGGTTATGTCCACATCGGCTGCGGAGCTCACCGTCGGACGACCGCGTCGCGGGAGGATTGGGACAGTCTTCGAGACGATCGGGGTAGCCGTCGGGCAGCGCCGCCTCATCTGGTACCTCGCCGTTTCGTCATTACGGAAGCGCGGCACGGACTCCCTTCTTGGGAACCTCTGGTGGGTGCTCGATCCCGCCCTCCAGATGGGCGTCTACTACGTCCTCGTCGGGATCATCCTGAAGCGCTCTGAGCCGGCCTACCCGCTCTTCCTGTTCGCAGCAATCCTCCCTTGGAAGTGGTTCTCTACCTGCCTTGCGGACTCAACCTCGTCGATTCGACTCCGTGAGAAGGTGCTGCGCCAAATCGCCTTTCCGCAGATCGTCTTGCCAATCGCCACCATGACGGCGAGCCTTGCGAGCTTCACCTTCGGCCTGATCCCGCTCCTCGCCCTCTACCTCTTCTACCCAGAACGGCTCACCGCTTGGATCCTCCTCCTCCCCGTGGTTGCTGCGGTGCAGCTGCTCTGGACACTCCCCTTTGCCGTGCTGCTCAGCGCCTCAAACGTCTTCTTCCGAGACGTGGGAAACCTCGTCGGACATCTGCTCCGCCTCTGGTTCTACCTCTCGCCTGGACTCTTCAGTGTGGAGCGGATTCGCGAGATCGCGGATCGCCATCCACCGCTCTCGATCTTGGTTGACGCGAATCCGTTCACCTGGCTCTTCGGTGCGTATCGCGACCTTCTCTACTACGGACGCGCCCCCGATTGGGTGGTGCTCGGAGTGCTTGCCCTCGCATCGCTCCCGGTGTCTTTCGTCGCTATCCATATCTTCCGGCGCGTCAGCCCGTCGTTCGTCAAGGTGCTCTGATGAGTGGTCAGGGCGCGCAGCAAGCACTGCACCATCCACCGATTCTGCTCGAGGGCGTAGGGGTGCAGTACGATCTACGTCTCACCAAGAAGCGCACCATTCGTGACACCCTCCGACGCGCCTATCGCCCGGAGGAGCAGGGCAGCTTCTGGGCGCTCCGCGACATCACTCTTCGCATCGAGGCTGGTGAATCGCTCGCCGTGATCGGAGCAAACGGCGCTGGGAAGAGCACGCTCTTGCAGACGATCGCGGGGATCATTGAGCCGAGCGCAGGAACAATCGAGGTGCGAGGATCGATCGCAACCCTCTTGCATCTTGGCGCTGGTTTCGACGACCAACTGAACGCCGAGGAGAATGTGATGCTCGTCGGCGCGTTCTTGGGAATCCCCCACGAGATCATGCAGCAACGCCTCAAAGAGATCATCGATTACGCCGACCTCGGAACGTTTGCGGATGCTCCGGTTCGAACGTATAGCTCAGGTATGCGTGCGCGTCTCGGCTTCAGCGTCGCAACCTCGGTCGACCCTGATGTGTTGCTTCTCGACGAAGTGCTCTCTACTGGCGATAACGCCTTCCGTGAAAAGTCACGTGCACGAATCGTCGAACTGATGCGACGGGCTCGTGCCATTGTCTATGTGACCCACGACCTTGATGCTGCAGCGGAATTTTGCACTCGCGCGATTGAGCTCGAAAAAGGGCGGATCGTGAATCACGGCCCTGCGGCAGAAGTCGTCGATTCCTACCGCCGACGCACCCTGTAGCGCGTTGAAGGCGTCACGGAATAACCGTTACGGCGCAGCCGAAGGGATCGGTAGTCCTCCGCGGAAGTTGGTGATCACCAAGAGGGTACGAATGCTGTCGATCGACAGCGTCGGCGTGACATCTGCGCTCTGCAACACCGAACTCGCCTGAGCGCTCACCGCAGCGATCGTGCCGATTGAGAGGCCGCGTGGGAATGCCGAACGCAACTCGGGGGTGAGCTCGATCCCAGAGGTGGTCACCGCTGCGCCGATCGTCACCTCACGAAGTGCGTCAACGTCGGTGAATGCCAGTGGG
>JBPCTG010000058.1:0-11622 GCA_051006395.1 Candidatus Limnocylindrus sp. | reverse complement strand
GGCGAGGTACTTCGAGATCGCGGCGGTCAAGCTCGTCTTGCCGTGGTCGATGTGTCCGATCGTGCCGATGTTGACGTGTGGCTTTGTTCGCTCGAACTTCTGCTTCGACATCTCGTTGGTACTCCGCTCTCCTTGCCGTCGTATTCAGCGCCGACGACTATCGCTCTCCACACAGTAGTGGAGCCCACGACCGGACTTGAACCGGTGACCTCGTCATTACCAATGACGTGCTCTGCCAGCTGAGCTACGTGGGCCTATTCGGTTCTTCCGACCTTCTTGCTTCGCTTATTTGGTGGGCAGGGAGGGAATCGAACCCCCACAGTCAAAGACGGCTGATCTACAGTCAGCGGAGCTCACCACCTGCTCAACCTACCCTTGTCCGTAGCTGGAGCCGACAACGGGACTCGAACCCGGAACCTGCTGTTTACAAAACAGCTGCTCTACCAATTGAGCTATGTCGGCGCCCACGTCGGGATACCTTGCGGTCCGTCGGTGAGTCGTCAGCATAGAGCCCACCTCGGGTGGGGTCAACCAGCCGCGGGGGGGAGTGGATCAGTGGCAGGGGCGGCGTCGGCCTCGGCCTCGACCCCCTCAGTGGGGAGCGGGGCGACGGGGGCCAGACCGACGGCTGACACAGCTCGTGCCGCTGGCGCCGGGCGCTGCCCAGCAACCTCGAAGAGCAGGACGGAGCCCGCGACTGCCGCATTCAGGCTGGCCACCCGACCCGCCATGGGGATCCGAACGAAGAGGTCGACCCTGCGGCGGACCGCCGGGGAGAGGCCGTGCCCCTCGCTCCCGATCACAAGGCAGACCGGCCCGCGGAGGTTCGCCTCGCGGTAGGCCTGAGCCGCCTCCGCCTCGGCGCCGACCACGCGGATCCCGCGCAGGCGGAAGCCGGTGAGCGTTTCGGCAAGGTCGTCGACCCGGGCGACGAGGAGGTGCTCGACTGCTCCGGCGCTCGCCTTGATCGCCGCGGGCGAGAGGGGTGCCGCCCCGCGGCTTGCAATGATGATCCCATGGACCCCCACCGCCTCGGCGCTGCGGATGAGGCTTCCAAAGTTCTGGGGATCCTCGACGCCGTCGAGGGCGACAAAGAAGGGGTCTTCGCCGCGCGCGAGGGCTCGGGCGAGCAGGTCCTCGGGCGACGCCTCGGCACGACGGGTGACGACGAGGGCGACCCCTTGGTGCCCGTCGAATCCTGCTAGCTGGCCGATGAGCGCCCCTTCGACCTCGACGATCGGGATGCGCAGCGCCGTAGCGTGAAGAACCATCTCTTGAAGCGCACCACGGCGCTGCGGCACGACGAGGAGGCGAATTGCCTCACGACGTGCGGCGAAGGCCTCCTCCACTGGGCGTCGCCCAGCGATCAGCTCTTGCTCAGCGGTGAGGAGTCCCACGATCTGCGCCGAGATCGCGCGCCGCGACGCCCACTGCCGCTGACCAGCTCCCGCGCCGTAGGGAGGGCGGCCGCCAGGGCGCGGCGCGCCAGGGCGAAAAGGGGCGCGCGGCGGGAACGGTCGACGGTCGCCCGAAGGTTGTGGGCGACCGGGCGGGCCCGAACGAGGTGGCTGCCGATCGTCACTCACCGCTGCAACCTACTTCAAACGCCAGCGCTGGCCGTCGCGGCCATCCTCGACGAGCACACCGATGGCGGCAAGCTCGTCGCGAAGGCGATCGGATGCGGCGAAGTCCTTCGCGGCGCGCGCGGCGATGCGCTCCTCGAGCAACCTCGCAGCGCCGCTCGGAAGTTCGGATTCTCCAGGGAGTAGAGCGAGCACGGCGTCCATCCGCTCAAGTGTGGCGGCGAGTGCGCTCGCGCCTTCAGCACCGCAGCCGTCGACCAGGAGGCGATTCCCCTCGCGAATTAGGTCGAAAAGCGCGGCCAACGCCTCGGGGACGGCGAGGTCGTCGTCCATGGCTGCGGCGAATCGATCCCACGCTGTCGACGCTGCAACCTTCGCCGCGTCGACACGCTCCATTGCGTTTGCAGTCACAGCACGACGTGCGCTGAGGGCGGCGGAAAAGGCGTCGATCCGTTCAAGGGCTGCTGCGGCGGCAGGGAGCGAGTCGTCGGTGTAGTTGAGCGCGGTGCGGTAGTGCGCCGAGATAAGCGCGAGGCGCAGGGCGCGAGGATCGACCCCCGAGGCGAGAAGGTCGCTGACGCGCGCGATGTTGCCGAGCGACTTTGACATCTTGTCACCGCTCACGTGGAGGTGAGCGCAGTGCAGCCAGGTACCGACGAATGACTTTCCGGTGGCGGCCTCAGACTGTGCAATCTCATCTTCATGGTGCGGGAAAATCAGGTCGATTCCGCCGGTGTGCAGATCAAAGCTCTCGCCGAGATAGCGCATGCTCATCGCCGAGCACTCAAGGTGCCACCCGGGTCGACCGCGTCCAATGGAGGTATCCCAGGCTGGCTCCCCCTCCTTCGCCGCCTTCCACAGCACGAAATCGCGAACGTCATCCTTGGTGTACTCGTCGGCCTCAACTCGTTCGCCAACGCGCATCGCCTCTGGATCGAGCCGCGCAAGCTTCCCGTAGGCGGGCCATGCGGCGATACGGAAGAAGATTGAGCCGTCTGCGGTCCGATAGGCGATCCCTCGCTCCAAGAGCTTCGTCACGAGGTTGACCTGCTCATCGATGTGTTCGGTGGCACGCGGCAGGTGGTCGGGGGTCGTCATGCGAAGCGCAGTCGCGTCGGAGCGGAAGACCGCCTCCCAGCGGTCGGTGAGCGGGCGGATCTCGATCCCCTCTGCCTTGGACGCACGAATGATCTTGTCGTCAATGTCGGTGAGATTCACCACCCACGTGGTCGGATAGCCCGATGCACGTAGCCAGCGCACGAGCAGGTCGGCGAAAAGGAAGCTGCGGAAGTTGCCGATATGCGCAGGGCCGTAGATCGTCGGCCCGCAGGAGTAGACGCCGACGCGCTTCGGGTCGATGGGCGCGAAGGGGCGCCGCTCACCGCTCAGCGTGTCGCGCAGTTGCAGGCTCATCGACTCCCCTGCCCGATCAGACGGGCGCGTGCTCGGCGAGAAGGATCGCCTGGCAACGAATTGCGCGCCCGGCCCCCTCGTCACCGATCAGGTTACCCGTCGACGCCTTGACGCTCACAACCTCCGCAGAGAGGCCCAGCGCAGCGGCGATTGAGGCCCCCATCGCGTCGAGGTGTTCAGCGAGGCGAGGCGACTTAGCCGTGATCGTAAGATCGATCCAAAGCGGAGTGAGCCCAGCCTCCAACGCGCGACGGCGCGCTTCGGCGAGAAGGTCGCCGCTCGCCACCCCTTGCGGGGTGCGGCCGTCAGCGGGGAAGAGGCGTCCGAGATCTCCAAGGCGGGCGGCGCCGAGGAGGGCGTCGGCGACGGCGTGGAATACCACGTCGCCGTCGGAGTGCCCAACCAGCGCCGGACTTCCCGGGAAGGTCTCTCCACCGAGGATCAAAGTTCCGGCGCAGCCGACCTGGTGCGCATCGTCGCCCCATCCAACGCGTAGGTTGCTCCCCGCCGCGGCGATGCGAGCATCGAGCGCGCGCGCAGCAGCGCTAAGAACGTGCTCCCCCTGAGAGCTCGCGAGCGCAGAGAGGAGCGCGATGTCGCTTGGGATCGTGATCTTGCGGAGGCGTGGATCACCATCGACTAGGCGCACCTCAACGCCGAGCCCCTCGAGGAGGCTCGCCTCATCAGTCGACTCCTCACTCGCGGTGCGCAGCGCTTCGGAGAGCGCCGTGAGATGGCGCGCTGCTACCCCCTGTGGCGTTTGAGCGGCCACGAGCGCGGTGCGATCAACAGTTCCGCCGCTACGCCGTGGCTCGCCAACCGCAATGCGTTTCACGGTATCTGCGATCGGGATGACAGGGATCGCCGCGCCTTCGGCGTTGGCTGCGACGATCACGCGGTCGAGTGTCTCGGCATCAAGGAGCGGTCGGGCCGCGTCGTGCACCAAGAGCAAGTCGCCAGCGACTCCGGGCGCGTCGACGAGCGCTGCAATTCCGGCGAGCACCGAGGCAGCGCGCGTCGCTCCTCCGGGCACAACGGTGACGACGCGCTCGGGGAGCCACTCCAGCGTCGCGTAAGCGACGAGCTGCTCTGCGCCAACGACGAGCGCGATGCGCTGCACGCGCGGATCTGCGGCGAACGCATCGAGCGACCAGGAGAGCGCCGGGCGTCCGCCGATGGGCAAGAGCCCCTTCTCGACGCCGCCCATGCGGATCCCTGATCCTGCAGCAACCACGACGACGTCAACGGTCGGGCCCGACGTCCCACCCCCGCGCGGGTTGGTGCTCCCCGTCGCCACGGCGCTGCTCATCGCTGCGGCGCCGATTCGAGCGCGACGTTGATCGCCTCGCGGAGCGTTGCGACGGCGATAACGCGCAGGCCTTCAGGGGCCGGCTCGGCGGGTGCGCCACGTCGAGGCGTGGGGACGATCGCAACGGTGAAGCCGTGTCGCGCCGCCTCGCGCAGCCTCCGCGCGAGCCCGGCAACGGGGCGCAGCTCGCCGAGAAGCCCCACCTCACCGACGGCAACGACGCCGCGCGGAATCGGACGGTCGCTCTGTGATGAGGCGAGGGCGAGGGCGAGCGGAAGGTCGAGTGCCGGCTCGTCGAGCTCGATACCGCCGACAAGGTTCGCGTACACGTCGCGATCGCCGATGGCGATGCCGGCGCGACGGCCGAGCACCGCAACGAGGAGTGCGAGGCGAGCGGTGTCAAGGCCGCGACCGGTCCGACGCGGTGATCCGAACGCGGCGTTGGCGACGAGCGCCTGCACCTCGACAAGGAGTGGGCGACTCCCCTCGAGGAGCGGTGCAACGATTGCGCCCGGTGCTCCACCGGAGCGCTCCTCGAGAAAGGCGCGGCCAGGGTCATCGATCCCTTCGAGGCCGTGCTCCCCCATCTCAAGGAGGCCGAGCTCTTCGGTCGAGCCGAAGCGATTCTTCGCGGCGCGTAACGTGCGCAGCGTCCCGTGTCGATCACCATCGAGTGTGATCACCGCGTCGACAAGGTGTTCGAGCGTCTTGGGTCCGGCGATCGAGCCCTCTTTCGTCACGTGCCCAACGAGGATCGTTGCCGCTCCCGTCTCGCGCGCCGCCGCAGCGAGAACGGCGGCACTCTCGCGCACCTGGCCGACGCTCCCCGCGACACCGTCGAGGGCGTCAACGGTTGCGGTCTGAATCGAGTCGACGATCAAGAGAGCTGGGCGCCCTGCTCGGGCCGCTTCGCCGATCAGCTCAGCGTCGTGTTCGGCAAGTATCTCCACCGCCTCGGCGGCGGGACCGCTCATTAAGCCAAGGCGATCGGCGCGATCAGCAATCTGGGCGGCAGACTCTTCTCCCGTGGCGTAGAGCACCCGCCCTCCAGCTGCGGCAACCCCCGCCGCCGCCTGAAGCAGCAGGGTGCTCTTTCCGATGCCAGGCTCTCCACCAAGCAAAACGATGGAGCCGGGAACGGCACCGCCGCCGAGCACCCGATCAAGCTCTGCGATGCCGAGTGGCAGGCGCGCCGCGCGATCGGCGGCAGCGGCGCGCAGCGGGCGTGGCGATGAGCCACTCCCAACGGTGCCGGCACGCGGTGCACTTCGTGCCGTGCGTGGCGGCTCCTTGATCGTTTCGACGAGGGAGCCCCAGGTGCCGCAGTTGCGGCAGGGATTTTCGAACGCTGGAAGTTCGAGGGCGCAGGTCTGGCAGAGCCAGACGCTTCGCTTCTTCGCCATCGGGGTCGCCCCCGATCAGTCTGCGGCGCCGACCGGCTCGGCCGGCGCGGCGGCGGCCGAAGGGGCGCCCGCCTCGCGGAGCATGATCTCGAGCTTCTCATTGACCATATCGACAATGTACGAGGCGCCGATCGGATCTTCGGCGAGTAGGAGCCGCTCCGCGAGTGGATCCTCAATGAGTCGCTGGATCGTGCGGCGCAGCGGTCGTGCCCCGTACGCAACGTCGTAGCCGACGGTGATGAGGTGGTCTTTCGCCGCGTCGGTGATGAGCAGGTCGTGGCCATGATCGCGCAGCTGGGTCACCACGCGCGCGACAAGAAGATCGACGATGCGACGCATCTCCTCTTGGCTGAGCGGTCGGAAGACAATGCTCGCGTCGACACGGTTAAGGAATTCAGGTCGGAATGCCTTCTTCAACTCCTCGTCAACCTTCGTCTTGATGAGGCTGTACTCCTCGGCGATCTTCGCCTCGGAGCCCTCGCCGCGGGCGCGGAACCCGAGGGAGCTCGGCGTCTGGATCTGCCGCGCCCCGAGGTTCGACGTCATGATCAGAATCACGTTGCGGAAGTCGACCCTGCGCCCCTTCGCGTCGGTCAGCTGCCCGTCCTCGAGGATCTGGAGCAAGATGTTGAAGACCTCGTTGTGCGCTTTTTCGATCTCGTCGAGGAGCACCACGGCGTAGGGTCGGCGACGAATCGCCTCAGTGAGCTGCCCACCATCGTCGAAGCCAACGTATCCCGGTGGCGCGCCAACGAGGCGACTCGTGTTATGGCGCTCCATGAACTCGCTCATGTCGATCTTCACCAGCGCGTCCTCGGTGCCGAACATGAACTCGGCGAGCGCCTTGGCGAGCTCCGTCTTACCGACCCCCGTTGGGCCCATAAAGAGGAAGCTTCCGATCGGTCGCTTCGGATCCTTGAGCCCCGCGCGGGCGCGGCGTACCGCCTTCGCGAGCGTCGCGATTGCCTCCTCTTGGCCGATCACGCGGGCCCCAAGCACCGACTCCATCTTGAGGAGCCGCGCGCTCTCGGCCTCTGCGAGGCGCATCACGGGGATCCCTGTCCACATCGCAACGACCTCGGCAATCTCCTCTTCACCGACAACAGGTCGCAAGTCCTCTTCGGGTGCGGAGATCGTTGGTGGTGGGGGCAACTGGATCGCAACGCCGCCGCCACCGTTCTCGCCATCGCCAAGGGCGGCGGTGGCGGGTCCAGCGAGAGTGGACGCGCTGGGCATGAGCGGTGCCGCTGTGGCGGTGACCACGGTCGCAGCACTCACGGCGGTAGCGCCCGCGGCGGCGGGTCGTGCGATCGTTGTACGCCAGAGTCGATCGAGTTCACCGACGCGCTCCTCGAGCACCTTCTTCTGATTACGAAGCACGACAACCTTGTCGGTTGACGTGGCTGGTGCCGATTCGAGATCGCGCTCGATCGCTTCGAGCTCGCGGCGGACGGCGCGCAGTTCGGCTGGCGGCGAAGCGTGACGCAGCATCACCCGGCTCGCCGCCTCGTCGATCACGTCGATCGCCTTGTCGGGCAACTGTCGGTCGCTGATGTACCGCACCGAAAGGTCAACGGCGGCGCGTAGCGCCTCGTCCGAGATGCGAACGCGATGGTGCATCTCATAGCGGCCGCGGAGACCCTTCAGGATCTCGACGGTCTCATCTTCGGTTGGCTCGGCAACGATCACCTGCGCGAATCGTCGCTCGAGCGCAGGATCCTTTTCGACGTGCTTGCGATATTCGTCGAGTGTGGTGGCGCCGATGCACTGGATCTCGCCGCGCGCGAGCGGCGGCTTGAGGATGTTTGCCGCATCGATCGCCCCCTCAGCGGCGCCAGCGCCCACGAGGGTGTGGAGCTCATCGACGAAGAGGATTGCGTCGCGGGTGCTGCGCAACTCTTCGAGCACCTTCTTGAGGCGCTCTTCGAACTCACCGCGATACTTGGTGCCGGCGACGAGCGAGCCCATGTCGAGGGTCACGACGCGCTTGTCGAGGAGCGGCGATGGCACGTCGCCCTTCACGATGCGCTGCGCAAGGCCTTCGGCGATCGCCGTCTTCCCCACGCCAGGCTCGCCGATCAGCGCCGGATTGTTCTTCGTGCGCCGCGCGAGGATCTGGATGACGCGTTCGATCTCCTTCTCGCGACCGATGACTGGGTCGAGCCTTCCGGCGCGTGCCGCCTCGGTGAGGTCGACGCCGAGTGCATCGAGCGTTGGCGTGCGCGAGGAGCCGCGGCGCTCCTGCTGCGGCGCGCTGGGTGTAGATGACTGGCTGAGCACGCGCACGACCTCGTGACGCACCTTCTCGAGGCTGACGCCGAGCGACTCCAGCGTGGAAGAGGCGATCCCACCCTCTTCGCGCACCAGGCCGAGGAGGAGATGCTCCGTGCCGATGTAGTTGTGTCCGAGTCGCCGCGCCTCATCGATGGCGAGCTCGATTACCTTCTTCGCTCGTGGGGTGAGGCCGATGTCGCCGACGACCGGACGCTCGCCGCGGCCAATGATGAACTCGACCGCCTGCCGCACCTTTGCGAGCTCAACGCTGAGGTTATCAAGGACCTTGGCAGCAACCCCCTCACCCTCACGAACGAGGCCAAGGAGGAGGTGCTCCGTGCCGATGTAGTTGTGGTTGAAGCGCTGCGCCTCGTCTTGGGCGAGCGTCAGCACCTTTCGGGCGCGGTCGGTGAAGCGATCGAAACGATCAGCTGTGGCCATGCGCGCCTCCGATCTCCGCGTCAGCGCGCAGGTCGCGCGCCCGCTGCACGGATACGAAGTCTACCACCGAGCAACCCGCCAGAAGCACCGCCTCGCGCAGAAGCACCGCCTCGCGCCATCGCGGCGAAAGGTTAGGCCGATGCGTCTGAAGTGCCCTCGCCTGGCGCGGCCTCGCCGGTCGCGTCGTCGGCTGCACCCGCTGCTGCCTCCGCTGGCGCGTCCGCCGGTGCGTCAACCACTGCGGCGTCAACCGCGGCAGGGGGCGCGTCGGGGGCACCTGACATCTTCTCGCGAATGCCTGCAAAGGCCGCCGCAAGCGAAGTGTCGATACCACCCTCTGGCTCCTGAACCGCGTCGTCCAACGAGAAGCTGCGCTCCGGCCGAGCTCGACGCGTCTCGCGCTTCGGCTCCGCGGCTGGTGTCTCGCGCACTGGTTCCTCTTGGGCCTGCTTCAAGCTGAGCCCGAGGCGGTGTCGCTCGGAGTCGAGGCTTATCACCTTCAACTTCAGCGCCTGCTCCTCTTTCACCACGTCGCCCGGATGAGTGACGCGGTCATGGGAGAGCTCGCTGATGTGGATCAACCCCTCGAGACCATCGCGCACGCGCACGAAGGCGCCGAAGTTCACGAGCTTCGTGATCGTCCCTTCGACGAAGTCGCCGATCTTGATGTCGGCGATCGCCGCATGCCACGGATCTGGCTGCAGCTTACGGATCGAGAGGCTGATGCGCCCTCGCTCCATATTGATGTCGATGACCTCGGCCTCAACCGAATCGCCAACGTTGTAGCCGGCCTCCGGATTGGCGACCTTCGACCAGCTGATTTCGCTCTTGTGGATGAGGCCGTCGATGCCACCGAGGTCGATGAAGAGGCCGAACGGCGCGATCGAGCGGACGGAGCCGCTGACGCGCTGGCCGACCGAGAGGGTGCTGAAGAGCTCGTCGCGCTTCTCGCGCCGCTCCTCGTAGTGCGCCACCTTCTCCGAAAGGATCAGGCGGTTCCCCTTGCGGTTCACCTCGAGGATCTTGAGGCGCAGCTTGCGGCCGACGTACGGCTGCAACTTCTCTGCGATCTCCTGGATGGCGTCGCGCGGTGCGTCGCCCTGTGGGCGGCGCGGGAAGTCGACGATCTGGCTGATCGGCACGAAGCCGCGAATGCCGCAGTCGACGATGAGGCCGCCCTTGTTGTGGTCGATGACCGGCGCCTCGAGAATCGTTCCCGCGTCGAGCTGCTCCTGCATGGTGCGCCACTTGCGCTCCAGGCCGGCGCGGCGGATCGAGAGAACGACATGCCCCTCTTCCGACTCCGGCTGAAGCACGTAGACGAGCACCGTGTCGCCGACGTTCAGCTCAGGGCCCTCCTCGCCGTTGCGTCCGTGCAGCTCGCGGCTGGAGACAACACCTTCGCTCTTTGCGCCGATGTCGACGAGCACCTCGTCAGGGTCGACGCGCACGACGATCCCCTCAAGAACGTCGCCGGACTTCAAATTCTTAATCGGTGCGCCTGCGCCGGCGAGGAGCTCCTCCATGGTCGTCGGCTCTGGGCCGACCCAGACGCGCGGCGCGGGAGCTGCTGCGGATGCGACCGACTCGCTTGCAGGCGCGACCTCTGCCGCTGCGCTGCTCGAGGGCTCGGTTTCTGGGGCCATCACCTTGACGCTCTTCGGCTTGGCTGGCGCCTTCGCCTTCTTGATTGGCGCCGACTCGTCGGCGGGCGTGTTGATCTGATCTTCGGACACAGTGGGTGTTCTCCTTACGACGTTTTCGCGTCTGACGGTGCGCATCGTGCCGTGCACAACGAGCCTCCCCGATCGGTCGCGTCGGAAGATGCTACCACGGCGCTCCGCGACCCGCCCGCCGAGATGGGCGCTACCACCGACCGTTACGGCAGCTTCAGGACCTGCCCAGGGACGATCGTGTAACCAGGGCCCGAGATGCCGTTCAGCGCCGCAAGCGCCTTATAGCCGCCCTTGATGTTGAGATCGATACCGATCTGATAGAGGGTGTCGCCGCGCTGCACCACGTACGTCTTGCCCGACCCGGCGCTCGCGCTCGGCGAGGCCGAAGGGCCAGGGCTCGGGCTCTCGGGGCTTGCGCTTGGCGTCGTCGACGGTGAGGGGGTGGCGCTTTCAGATGCCCCTGGGGTGAGGTCAGGCGACGGAGAAAGGCTCGCCGCGGCGTTGTCGCCGGCACCGCCGAGGATCGTGTCGAGCAAGTTCACGGCAGGGCCGCTGCCGAGCGTGATGAGTACCGCCAAGACGCCGACAATGAGCAGGCGTCGCAGCGCTCCTCCTCGACGCGACGCGGGGGCCTCTGCCACAGCAGAAAAGATCTGGGGGTCGCCGATGGGCTGGTTCGGCGCGAGCGTTGCCGCGAGCGCGCCAAGAGCACCTTCGCGTTCAACGCGCACGCTACACGGCCCGCCTATGAGGCAGCGCTCGGCACGTACCGCAAGGGAGAGCTCTGGGCGCGCAGGGTCCGCTGCGCAGCGAGCGACGACGCGCCGACGCGCAACATCAATGCTGCCTGCGGGTTCGAGGAGCCAGGGGCAGGGGCGCGATTCCACGACGCAAGGATAGCGCGCGAAACCCCCCCAAGACGCCAAAGAGCCCGGCGACGACCTATCTTGCCGAGGAGCTGCCCCCTCAGTATTTTCGGCGCTGGAGAGCTTGACTTCCGTGTTCGAGATGGGAACGGGTATGGCCTCTCCGCTACAGTCACCGGGCTCCGCTTGGCGAAGTCCGAATTCATGGCTGAACATCAAGCGTGGTTAGTTTCATCGGGGTGTATCTCGAGACCGCCCACAGGCGCCGATGAGGCGTCGTGGAGGTCAAGCCCTCGACCATTAGTAGCGCTTTGCTGCAGCCATCACTGGCCTTCCACATGCGCCCTATCAAGCAGGTAGTCTCCCTGCGGTCTTACCCGGTTAACCCGGTGGGGAACCTCATCTTAAGGCGAGCTTCGCGCTTATATGCTTTCAGCGCTTATCCCTGCCGAGCTTAGCTACCCTGCAATGCCCTTGGAAGGACAACAGGCACACCATAGGCTCGTCCACTCCGGTCCTCTCGTACTAGGAGCAGCTCCTTTCAAGTTCCCTTCGCCCACGCTGGATAGAGACCGAACTGTCTCACGACGTTCTGAACCCAGCTCACGTACCGCTTTAATTGGCGAACAGCCAAACCCTTGGGACGTACTTCCGCCC
>JBPCTG010000057.1:0-3494 GCA_051006395.1 Candidatus Limnocylindrus sp. | reverse complement strand
GCGAATGGAAGGTTCGGCGGTCGCACGGCCCCATCGCCCGCCGCAAGGGCTTGCGGCAAGAAAAGTGCGAAGAGGGCGATGAGCCCAGCGACCGCGAGAAGGCGACCGCCGACGCTTCGCCCGAGCCAGATCAGACCGAGCCCGGCTGCGCCGTAGAGGGCGACCCACTTGCTCGCAAGCGCCGCGCCGAGGAGCACGCCGGAGATGGCGAGCAGCCCGCCGGCGGCGAACGCACCGCTCGCTCGTCGCTGCATCCACGCCACGAACGCGCAGCAGGCGCCAAGAAGGAAGACGAGAAGGTAGACGTCGTTCATGCCGATCCTGCTCTGTACGAAGGCGGCGCCGTCGAGAAGCGTGAGGGCACCGACGAGCGCGGCGACGTCGCGCCGTTCGGTGAGCAGACGGGCGAGGAGCGCCAAGAGTGCCGCCGCCAGCGCGCCGGCGAGGACACCCGGCCAACGCCACCCCGCGGGGAGATCGCCGACCGCGACCTGCACCATCGCGCCGTCTCCCGAGGCGACGATCAGTTCACCACGCCCGCCGTCAGGGAGCCCCGCCGATGCGTCGAGCGCGATCCCCACTCCGCCGAGATCGGTATCCGTTGGACCGAGTGCAACGTCGGCGAAGCGTGCGTTGCCGTTCGGCTCGATGCTCCACAGAGATCGCCCCTCGCCGTTTGGTCCTGGGGCGACCGCGTGGATCATGCGCGTTGCAGGCTCGGCGATGAGCGCTGTTGCCCCCGGGATCGAGATCGCCGCTCTGCGCGTCGGCGCACCAGATGCGCGGATGGCCGCGACGACGATCTCGCTCGGGGTTGCGGCGTACACATCGCTCTCACCCGTCCAGTCGACCGTGATGAGGTCGCTCGCGCCACCGTTGATCTGGAGCAGCGACGCGTCTCCGGTGAGATCTGGCGAGAAGAGGGTGAGCCCAGCCTCGCCGCTCACGACGATGCGCTGCGTGTCACCAATCGTTACGACGAGCAGGTCTGCAGGCGACGAGACGCTCGCCCGAGCGACGACGACCCCCGCCTCGATGCGCAGCAGCTCGCTCGCCGTCGCAACGATCAGCGCGCCGTCGCCGAGCGGCGCGATTGCGACTGCCTTCGGTGCAACCCCCGGGAATACGATTGGTACTGGTGTTCCAACTGCTGCGCTGTCAGGCTCGGCATGAAAGATGCCGCCCGTCAGGGTGGCGCCCCAGAAGCCGCCGGCGCGGTCGGGGGCCATCGCCACGACGCCGGGGGATGCGATCGTTCCGCGCCGCGCGCGTGTGCTTGCGTCAATGATGTCGACACCGCTCGAAGTCGCTACCCAGATCAGCCCTGGGCCCGATGCGTCAACGCCGCGCGATGCGACCGAGAGGATGGGGGTGCCGTAGTTGCTCCTCGCGTCAACACGTGGTGCCCCAAGCGTATCGACGCCGATGGCGATCGCGTACTTCGCCACATGCGGGTGTGTGTACTCGTAGATCGCGTGCGGCTCTCCGTAACGCCAGTCCTGCAAGAACTCCGTCGCTGTTCGCACGTGGTACACCTCGTCGAAGTGGAATCGCGACGGCTCGCCAACGCGCCAGCCGCGCAACGCTAGCGCGGTCACGGTGATCACGAGCAGCATCCAAAGGTCCACGCGGTCGAGCCGCCGGCGAGTCGCCTCTGCGTTGCTCGGTCGCAGTTGTTCGCCCTGGCGCTTCGATGTGATGAGGTAGGGGGTGCGCGCTTGGGCGCTGGTGCTCCAGCCCCTGCTCGGCCGCACGCTGAAAGCAGCTGCGGCGGAGGCGACGAGCAGGGCGATCGAGGCGAGCGCTCCAACGACGACCGCTTCGGGCGATTGCAGTGCCGTGGTCAGCGGACCAAGGTCGGGGATCCCTGGGTTGTGAAGGTACTCCTTGGTGAGCGCAGACCAAACGTTTGCCGCGAAGAGCAGGTTGGCGATGGTTGCGACAGGGAGCCAGCGGCGGTTCGATGCGGCGAGTGCCGTTGCAAGCGGGATTGCAGCGAAGAGGTAGCGCTCGTGCACGCGCGTCGGGAGCACGAAGAAGGCAACGGCAACGAAGGTGATTGCGGCCACGGTCACGGCGGCCTGATCAACGCGCGCGCGTCGCGCGGCAAACGTGATCGCTGTGAGCATTGCGACCGCGCCCACCGCAATGCCTGAAAGGCCGAGGGCTGGCAGTGCGGTGACGTCTGATGCCCAACCGCCGTTCTGGGCAAGGCCGACTCCACCGATCGACACGAGCGCCCAGGGGTTCCATGCGCCGACGCTGAGGTACTCATATCCACCACCCGCGATCAGCACACGATTCGCAACGTCGAACAGCGTTTGGCCGAAGGGGGCCGCAACAAGGCTGATGGTGGCAGCGCCGGCGAGCCCCGCGACAATGAATTGCCAAGGATCGCGCGCCTTTCTGGCGCGAATGAACACCAGCACAGCGATGATCGGAATGATGATGCCGAACTGCGGCTTCACCACCGCAGCGAGCGCGGTAAGTGCCGCGGCACGAGTGCTCTTTCCGCGAATCAGCTCGGAGGTGGCGAAGAGAAGGAGGGAGGTGCCCACCGCATCGACTTGACCCCATACAGCGGAGTCGATCCAGGTGGCAGGGAGCAGCGCGATTGCCGCCGCCGCAACCGTTGCGCCACGGCGACTTGCGCCGAGATCGATTGCGAGTCGCGCTGTGGTGATCACCAGAAACCCGTCAGCGATGATCGCCGGAAGTTTAATCAGGACCCCTGGGTCGGCCGCTCCGGTAACCGCCCCGGCGACTACGCCGAGTGGCCAGAGCAGGGCGAGGTAACCGGGAAGGTAATCGACGAAGAAGCCACGACCGTAGAAGCCCCACGGGCCGTTGGCGCCGAGCTCTGCCGCCCAATAGCGAAACGACTGTAGGTCGGTGGTATATCCGGCATCTGATGGAAGGGCCACGTATGCGATGATCAGTCGCACCACGATGGCGGCGATGGCGATCAGCGCTATCGGCCACCACTGCGGCCGCTCTCGCGTCTCGTCGCGCCGTGCGGTCTTCATGGCGACGAGTGTAGCCGTGAGGCGTGTAGCGCCGATGCCGCTCGATGGGTTGTCGCTCTTCTTCCCGTGCAGAAACGAGGCGGTGAACCTTGCCGGGCTCGTCGCTGAAGCGCTCGACGCGCTTCCTGCGCTCGCTTCGCGGTACGAGGTGATCCTTGTCGACGACGGCTCCATCGACGACACCCCAGATGTTGCTTCACGACTGGTAGCTGCACACCCTGGCGTGGTTCGCCTCGTTCGGCATGAGCGCGGTCGCGGCTACGGCGGCGCGCTGCGCTCGGGGTTTGCTGCGGCGCGCATGGAGCAGATCGCCTTTACCGACGGGGATCGTCAGTTTCGGGTTGCGGACCTTGCCCCGCTCGCGGCGCTGCTCGCAAGCGGCGAAGGGGTGCGGCCAGACGTTGTGGTCGGGTATCGGGTTGATCGCGCCGACCCCTTTGTGCGCCGCCTCTACGCCCGAATCTATCG
>JBPCTG010000056.1:0-7190 GCA_051006395.1 Candidatus Limnocylindrus sp. | reverse complement strand
CTTACGTCGAGTGAGAGTGACTGAAGCTCTTTGATAAGAACCTTGAATGACTCAGGGATACCAGGAGTTGGGATATTCTGACCCTTAACGATAGCCTCGTATGTCTTAACACGTCCTACAACGTCGTCAGACTTAACAGTCAGGATTTCCTGGAGGGTGTAAGCCGCGCCATATGCTTCCAGCGCCCAAACTTCCATCTCACCGAAACGCTGACCGCCGAACTGGGCCTTACCGCCGAGTGGCTGCTGCGTGATCAAGCTGTATGGGCCGGTTGAGCGCGCGTGGATCTTGTCTTCGACAAGGTGGTGCAGCTTGAGCATGTAGGTGACGCCGACCGTAATCGGTCGATCAAACTCCTTGCCGCTCTTGCCATCGCGCAACGTGATCTTGCCGTCGGCTGGGAGGCCAGCGGCTTCAAGCTCGGCAATGATGTTCTCTTCCGTTGCGCCGTCGAAGACTGGCGTTGCGCCCTTCAGGTTCTGCTTTGCAAGCGCCCAACCAAGGTGCGTCTCGAGCAGCTGGCCAATGTTCATGCGGCTCGGCACGCCGAGTGGATTGAGAATGATGTCGACGGGCGTGCCGTCTGGCAGGTACGGCATGTCTTCCACCGGAAGGATGCGCGAAACGACGCCCTTGTTGCCGTGTCGACCGGCCATCTTGTCGCCGACCGAGATCTTGCGCTTCTGCGAGATGGAGACGCGCACCAGCTGATTCACGCCTGGGGCGAGGTCGACTTCTTCACGATGGAATTCGCGCACTTCGACAACGGTGCCGCGCTCGCCGTGTGGGAGTCGCAGCGAGGAGTCCTTCACTTCGCGCGCCTTCTCACCGAAGATCGCGCGGAGGAGTCGCTCTTCAGCGGTGACCTCGGTTTCGCCCTTCGGCGTGATCTTGCCGACCAGGATGTCGCCAGGGCGCACATCGGCGCCGACGTTGATGATGCCGCGCTCGTCGAGGCTCGCGAGGAGCTCCTCAGGCACGTTGGCGATGTCGCGTGTGATCTCTTCAGGCCCGAGCTTGGTGTCGCGCGCCTCGATCTCGTGCTTCTCAATGTGGATCGAGGTGAAGACGTCTTCGCGCACGAGTCGCTCGCTGATGATGATCGCGTCTTCGTAGTTCGCGCCCTCCCACGACATGTAGGCGACGACGATGTTCTGGCCAAGGGCGAGCTCGCCCTGATCGGTCGACATCGAATCGCCGATCACCTGGCCCGGCTTCACGCGATCACCAACCGACACGGTCGGGCGGTGGTTAAGGCAGGTCCCCTGGTTCGAGCGTACGAATTTCAGGAGCGGGTAGTGATCGATGTCCTTCTTGTTTGCAGCGTCGTCTGGCTCGACAACGATCAGGTCGGCGGTGACGGAGGTGACGATTCCCTTGCGGCGTGCGATCACAACCTGGCCGGAGTCGCGCGCTGCGCGCGCCTCGACGCCGGTACCGACCACAGGCGCATGCGGCTCGAGGAGCGGAACCGCCTGGCGCATCATGTTCGAGCCCATCAGCGCACGGTTCGCGTCGTCGTGCTCAAGGAACGGGATGAGCGCCGTGGCGATCGAGACGACCTGCTTCGGCGAGACGTCGATGAACTCCACGCGCGTAGGATCGACGAGCTCGAAGCCCTCACCCTTTCGGCAGTAGATGCGATCGCCAACGAGAGCGCCGTTTGCATCGACTTCGGCGTTCGCCTGGGCGATGGCGTAGCGCTCCTCCGCATCGGCGGCGAGGTAGACGATCTCTTCGGTGACCCTCGCTTCCTTTACGCGGCGGTACGGGGTCTCGATGAAGCCCATCTCGTTCACGCGACCGAACGTCGCGAGCGAACCGATGAGGCCGATGTTCGGCCCTTCAGGGGTCTCGATTGGGCAGATGCGCCCGTAGTGGCTGTGGTGCACGTCGCGCACGTCGAAGCCGGCCCGCTCGCGCGAAAGGCCACCCGGCCCGAGGGCAGAGAGGCGACGCTTGCTCGTCAGCTCAGCGAGTGGGTTCGTCTGGTCCATGAATTGGCTCAACTGTGATCCGCCGAAGAACTCCTTCATAGCAGCGACGACTGGACGCACGTTAACGAGGGCGCTCGGCGTGGCCTTGTCGTCCTCTTGGATCGTCATGCGCTCCTTGATCACGCGCTCCATGCGCAGGAGTCCGACGCGGAAGGCGTTCTGGATCAACTCGCCGTTCGCACGAATGCGGCGATTGCCGAGGTGGTCGGTGACGTCGCGATGCGCGCCGCCCTCGTTGGCGACGATGAGGTGGCCGACGATCGCGGCGAGATCTTCGCGCGTGATGGTGCGAGCGCCTTCGCCCGGGAGCTCAAGTCCCATAAGGCGTGCGGTGTCACCAAGCTTCTGGGTGAACTTGTAGCGACCGACGCGACCAAGGTCGTAGCGGCGCTCGTTGAAGAAGAGATTCTCAACGAGCGACCGAGCGTTGTCGCCGGTGGGCGGATCGCCTGGGCGCAACTTCTTGTAGACCTCAACGAGCGCCTCGCTGCGCGTCGTCGTGGTGTCCTTCTCTAGAGTATTGGCTACATAGGGGTGCTCTGGGTTCGACGCGAGTCGCGAGAAGAGCCCGGCGATCTCGTCGTTCGTCTCGTATCCGACGGCACGAAGCAGCGTAGTCGCAGGGATCTTGCGCTTGCGGTCGACCTTCACATACAGCTGGTCCTTACCGCTCGTCTCGAACTCGAGCCATGCGCCGCGATTTGGAATTACCTTCGCAGCCCAGAGTGATCGCCCCGATGCGGGATCAACGGTGTCGGTGTAGAAGACACCTGGCGAACGAACGAGCTGCGAAACAACAACGCGCTCGGCGCCGTTAATGATGAACGTTCCCTGCGAGGTCATCCACGGGAAGTCGCCCATGTAGATCTGCTGGCTGCGGATCTCGCCCGTCTCAAGGACCTTCAGTTCGGCGTTGACCATGAGCGGTCGCGCGAAGGTCAGATCCTTGGCGCGCGCATCATCTTCGGTGGCCTTCGGCTCCTTGAACTCGTAGTCGAGGAAAGAGAGCTCGAGGCGCTTTCCGGTGAAGTCGCGAATCGGGCTGATCTCGTCGAGCAGCTCGCGCAGAGCCGTCTTGGTGCCCTTGCGCAGTGGGGTCGCTCCAGGAATCCACTCCGGCCCGACAAACGCGGCAAACGAATTCGTCTGCAGATCAATGAGATTTGGGATCTCGAGGATCTCCGGGATGCGCGAGTAGAACTTGCGATCCCCGGTTGCGCTGACGCGAGCGACGGAGCGAGAAGGCATGCGGCGGCTCCTTCTTTGCGACTGGGCGCCCTGCGGCGAAAGGGGATACTAGACCAGGGCGCACCAGGTTGGCAAGCGGACCCCTCCCCTCGGCGCAGGGTGGAGGGCTAAAAGAGGCCCTGATACGGCAAAGCCCCTCTCCTCCCGCGCGGGAGGAGAGGGGTCAGCCGAGAATTGTTACTTGAGCTCGACCTTGGCGCCAGCCTCGGCGAGCGCGGCGACGATCTTCTCGCCTTCGGCCTTGCTGATCCCCTCCTTGATCGGCTTCGGTGCCGCATCGACGAGGTCCTTCGCCTCCTTGAGGCCGAGGCCGGTGAGCTCGCGCACCACCTTGATCACCTGGATCTTGTTCGCGCCAACGTCGGCGAGAACGGCCGAGACGGAATCGCTACCGGCATCCCCGCCAGCAGCCGCACCGCCAGCGGCTGGCGCCGCGGCTACAGCGACAGGAGCGGCGGCGCTCACGCCGAACTTCTCCTCGAACGCCTTAACGAACTCCGAAAGCTCGAGGACGGTCATCTCGCCGACCGACTCCAGCAACTGCTCCGTAGTGAGCTTCGACATTTGTTACTCCTTCTCCCGCACGTGGCGGGTAACGACAATTGGTAATTGGATCGGAGCGGTTACGCCGCCTCGGTCGACTTCTTCGCCGCAAGCGCCCCGAAGGCGCGGCCCAGCTTCTGCAGTGGGGCGGCGAAGAGGAAGGCCATCTGTTGGGCTGGCGCATTGAAGGCACCGGCCACCTGAGCGAGGAGTACCTCGCGGGTGGGGAGCTTCGAGAGCGCCGTCAACTGCGCGAGGTTCAAGATCGCCTCGCCGAGAATCGCCCCGCGCACCTCTGCGGCCGGATAGGCCTTCAGTGCACCGAGAACGGTCTTGGCAAGAACAGCCTCGTCCCCCGAGCCGAACGCGATCGCCGTTGGGCCCTTGAGGTGCCCCGGGAGCGTCGCGTTCCCCAACTCGTTTGCGGCGACTCGCATCAGGCGGTTCTTCACCACCCGATAGGTGATCCCCTCGGCGCGCAGGGTTCGACGAATCGCGGCAAAATCCGCGACCGTGAGCCCACGGTATGAGGTGAGCACCAGACCGCGGCTGCCGGACAACTCTGTCCGTAGTCCGTCGATCGTGTCGCGCTTCTTCTGCGTCGGCACAGTTCCTCCTTGCTCGTCGCGCGCATGCCGGCGCACGTCGGCGGGTGCAACGTGCACCCCTGCAACGGTCCGCGTCACAGGGGGCCGCGCTCCAGCGCAAGGAACCCTGCCTCTGCATGCCCACCCCTGGCAGCCTTGCGGCTGATTCAGGGCGATTTAGGTCGCTCCCTCGCGAGCGCGACACATGCCTTCTTCGGCGATCCGTCGTATTCCATCTCCCCGGCGTCTCCGCGGGGGCGTCAGTGTCTTGGCGCCGTTGCCGGCGCGGAGTGGGAGTCTACCGCGCGGGGCTCTACCCCGCCAGGGCGAGGAGCGCAGGAACGTCGATCGCGATCCCTGGCCCCATGCTGGTGGCGACGCTGATCCCCTTCAGGTAGGTCCCCTTCAAGCCGGTCGGCTTGGCGCGGTTGACCGCATCGACGAGGGCCCAAAGGTTCCCAACGATCTGATCTTCGGTGAAGCTCGCCTTGCCGATTCCGAGGTGAATGGCGCCGATCTTGTCGACCTTGTACTCGACGCGACCCGACTTCAACTCGCTGATCGTGCGCTCGAGGTCCATGGTGATCGTGCCAGCCTTCGGATTCGGCATGAGGCCCTTGCGGCCGAGCACCTTACCGAGCTTGCCGACCTGGCCCATCATGTCGGGGGTGGCGATGACGATGTCGAACTCCATCCAGCCGCCTTCGATCTTTGCGACGAGGTCGGCTGCGCCTACAACGTCGGCTCCCGCCTTCGTCGCCTCAGCCGCCTTGTCGCCTTGGGCGAAGACGACGATGCGCAGCTTCTTCCCGGTGCCGTGTGGCAGGCCGATCGTTCCGCGCACCATCTCGTCGGACTGGCGCGGGTCGACGCCGAGGCGAATGTGCACCTCAATCGTCTGGTCGAACTTTGCCGTGGCGGTCTTCTTCAGCAGTGCCGCGGCCTCGGCTGGGGTGTAGAGCTTCTCGGGATCGATGAGCTTTGCAGCCTCGATGTAGCGCTTTCCGTGCTTTGCCATGTTTGGTTCCTCCTGTCGGCCGCTCGACGGCCTCCCCCTGATCCGCGGGGTTGCGGTGCCGTCGACGACGGCGCAACTACCGTGTGGCGAACTGCTTTAAGCGACGACCTCGACGCCCATCGAGCGCGCGGAGCCCTCGATCATCTTGCAGGCAGCCTCAATGTTCGACGCGTTGAGGTCGGCCATCTTCTTCTGCGCGATTTCCTGGATCTGCGCCTTCGTAATCTTGCCGACGTTCCCCGCCTTGTGATCGCCAGCACCCTTCTCGATCCCCGCCGCCTTGCGGATCATGTCCGCAGCCGGTGGGGTCTTCAGGATGAAGGTGAACGAGCGGTCCTCGAAGATCGTGATCACGGCGGGGATCACCTCTCCCTTGCGATCAGCGGTCTTCTCGTTGTACGACTTCGTGAACTCCACGATGTTGATCCCGTGCGGGCCGAGCGCGGTGCCGACCGGCGGCGCAGGGGTAGCTCCGCCCGCGGGGAGCTGCAGGGTGACTGTCGCGCGAATCTTCTGGGCCATGGTTGACTCCTTCTCTCTCTGCTCTGGCTACAACTTCGCGACCTGGAGCAGGTCGAGCTCGACCGGCGTCTCGCGACCGAAGATGGAGACGAGGACCTTCACCTTGCTCCGCTCGACATCGATCTCCTCGACCGTGCCGACGAAGTCGGAGAATGGCCCATCGTTCACGCGGACCGACTGACCCTTCACGAACGCCACCTTGACGGTCGGCGCCTGGCCAACGCCGAGCTGGCGGAGGATCTGCTTCACCTCGGTTTCGGTGAGCGGCACGGGGTCTGCCTTCATGCCGGGGATCGCCGAGCCGCCGACGAAGCTCGTCACCCCTGGGGTGTTGCGAACCACGTACCAGCTCTCGGGTTCCATGATCATGTCGACGAGCACGTAGCCGGGGTAGATCTTCTTCTGCACGGTGGTGCGCACGCCACTGCGAATCTGGATCTCGTCCTCCATCGGAACGACGACCTGGAAGATCCGATCGGACATATCCATCGACTCGATGCGGTGCTCGAGGTTCGCCTTCACCTTGTTCTCGAAGCCCGAGTAGGTGTGGATGGCGTACCAGTGCCGCTTCGGCGTGGGGGCGCTCTTTTCGGTGGTGGTCTCGGTCACGTGCCTCTCCTCGTCGTTCGACTCAGGCTGGGTTGATGAGCTTCAGGATCTCCGTAAAGAGGAGGTCCCAGAAGGCGATATAGAAGCCGACGAAGAGCGAGGCGCCGAAGACGAGCCCGGTGAGGACACGAACCTGATGCCCGGTTGGCCATGCGACCTTCCGCAGCTCAGAGAACGCCTCGGCGAAGAACTTCCTGATCCTCTTCACGCTTCGTTGCTCCTTCTCTTCATCTCGCTCTCCTCTCGATCAGCGTCGAGAGGCTGGCAGGGGCGGCCGGACTCGAACCGACAACACCCGGTTTTGGAGACCGGTACTCTACCAATTGAGCTACGCCCCTAACGAAATACCTCGCGCTACTTCGACTCGCGATGGAGCTTGTGGGCTCGGCATCGCGGGCAGTACTTGCTCAACTCGAGGCGGTTCGGATCGTTGCGCTTGTTCTTGCGCGTCGTATACGTCCGCTCCTTGCACTCCGTGCAGGCGAGCTGCAGCGTTGGTCGGTTCTCTGCTTTCGCCATCGTTACGCCAGGATCTTCGTGATGGAGCCAGCGCCAACGGTGCGGCCGCCCTCGCGGATCGCGAAGCGCTGCCCAACCTCGACGGCGATCGGGGTGATCAGCTCGACCGTCATCTCGACGTTGTCGCCTGGCATGATCATCTCGGCG
>JBPCTG010000055.1:0-1126 GCA_051006395.1 Candidatus Limnocylindrus sp. | reverse complement strand
CGCCGAGCCGTCGCCGCCGAGCACGATCACGCGCGACACCCCTGCGAGGGCCGCCTCGCGCGCGGCGACCTCCGCCGGTCGCACGACCCCAGGCTGCGTCACGAACACGTCGAACGGGCCGATCGGTGCCAGCTCGACGAGCACGCGATCGAGCGCACGCGCGGCGCGACCGCCGCCTGCAGCAGGATTGACGATGAGGAGCGTGCCGTGTGCCACTCGCCTATCGGCCAACGAGGAAGCCGCGCCCGATCGGATCGTGCTCGTCGAGCACGAAGCGCGCCGTTCCCGTCATGTGCGCGCTGCCGCGCACCTCGGGGATCACCGCGTCGCGATCAGCCCACCGCTCCGTGCGCAGCACGCGACCGAGGAAGAGCGACGCGCGACCGAGGATCGACTCGACGGCGATCTCTTCGCCCTCAGCAACGCTGCCACGCGCGTGCAACACGGCGAGGCGCGCCGACACGCCAGAGCCGGTGGGAGAGCGATCGACCTCACCCTCGGCGAACACGCACAGGTTGCGCGAGTGGTGCGTGGGATCTTCGGGCGGCCCGCTGATGATCGTGCCGTACAAAAAGGAGAGATCGGACTCGAGCGGATGCTGCACGCCGAGCGCCTTCGCGAGTGCACCACCGGCCCGCAGCGCCTCACGCCCTGCGGCGGTAATGGCGCGACCGGCTGCGGCGATCGCCGCAGCGTTCTCGGCACGCATCTCGATGTTGAGCGCCGCAGCATCCACGAGCGCATAGAAGGCACCGCCATATCCAACGTCGACGACGACGCGGCCAAGCCCCGGAACCTCGAGTGGCACGTCGAGCGCCGCCGCAAACGAAGGAACATTTTCGAAGCGCACCGATGCAACGCGTGGCGTGCGACCGCTCGCGCGAGCGGCGGCGAGCTCGCCCGCGTCGACGATCGCCGTGGCGCGCAGCAGGCCGCATGGCGCGTCGATCCCCATCGACGTCTCGGTGTCCGCAACGGGCACTGCGCCCGTCTCGACGAGCGCGGTGGCGAGCGCGATCGTGCCGTGGCCGCACATGGTCGAGTAGCCCTCGTTGTGCATGAAGAGCACGCCGATCACCGCCTCGGCGTGGTCGGGGGGAACGAGGATGCCGCCGTACATGTCGTC
>JBPCTG010000054.1:0-1459 GCA_051006395.1 Candidatus Limnocylindrus sp. | reverse complement strand
CGCGACCACGGGAGTCGCGGCAAAACTCCGTCAGGACGCCACTCCACCGCAGCGCCGGTGGGGAGTCCGAGCAGTGGGCCGTTGCCGAGCGCAGCGAGTCGCGGATCGTCTCCACCCATTGCATGGGCGAGAACGCTGAGGCCACCGAGCAGATCGAGTCCATCGATAACGTGAATCGGGTGCCCGCCACAGGTGCACGAAGCGGCGCGCGCGCCAAGCGCCATCGCCGAAGCGGAGTCGGCAACAATGCACTTCGCCGGATCGTCGAGCCAGCGGCGGATCTTCGTCGCACGGTCGCAGTCCCCCGCGAGGAGGGTCGCGTCGCCACCGCAAAGAAAGATCGTCGCTGCGCTCTCAGAGTCGTCGCCCTCTGCGCTCAGCACCTCGGCCCGCTGACCTCTCGCAGCGAGGAGCGCCTGCAGGGTGCGCGCCTGCGTCGTGTCGTTCGACGCGAGCGAGGCGAACGCGACACCTCCGACGCGCGCGGCGAGCCAATCGAGCGCCTCGGGCCACGCGTCGGCGCGCGCACCGAGTCCGCCCCCTGAGAGGTAGAGGGTCGCCGCGGGTACCCAGGCTTGCTGCTGCACACGCTGATCTTAGCGGCGTCGCTGCGTCATACTCTCTGCATGAAGCCGTTAGGTAATGCCGCGACGGGCCGCATCGTAATGATCGGGTCGGGAGAGATCGGCCCCTCCATGGCGCCGCTGCATCGTGCACTCGTCGCAACGCTTCCAGCGCGAAGCACCCCCGCGTCGCTCGTCGCCCTCGATGGAAGCTACGACTTTCAAACGAACCGTGCCGAGATGGGCGAGAAGATCGCCGTCTACTTCCGATCGAAGGTCGGCATCCCGACCACGGTCGTCGGGCTCCCCGAGCCCGAGCGCGACGGCGCTGACCTTCCGCCCGCGGCATTCGCGCCGACACTTGCGGCGCTGAACGATGCAAACCTCCTGTTTCTCGGTCCAGGCTCTCCGTCAAGAGCGGTGCGGCGCTGGCGGGGGACGCCAATCGTCGAGCAGCTGATCGGCCGCATTCAACACGGCGCTACGCTTATTGCCTCGTCTGCTGCGGCGGCCGCCTCTGGTCGGGTCACGATTCCTGTGTACGAGATCTACAAGGCGGGGGTAAATCCGACCTGGCTCGACGGGCTCGATGTCATTGGCACGCTGACAGGGCTCGCCGTTGCAGTTGTGCCGCACTGGAACAACAACGAGGGTGCAACGCACGACACTTCGCGCTGCTTCATAGGAGAGGCACGCCTGCAGCGGCTAGAGCGCGACATTCCTGAAGGCACCGCGGTCCTTGGTATCGACGAGCACACCGCTCTCACGATTGATCTCGGTGCGAACAGCGTCACGGTTGCCGGCAAGGGTGCGGTGACCATTCGCATCCCAGGGATCGGGGAGACGGCGCTGCACAGTGGCGCGACCGAATCTCTCACAAGCTTCTCCGCGCGTTT
>JBPCTG010000053.1:0-1147 GCA_051006395.1 Candidatus Limnocylindrus sp. | reverse complement strand
GGCGAGGCGCTCTTTGATCGCTACGAGCAGCTCCTGCTGTCGCCCGCCGCGATTGAAGTCGTCGGTCCCCGCCGCCTTGCGCACCCGGGCGTAGGCGAGCGCGCACTCCCCGCCGAGGTGCCAATAACCTTTTGGAAGCAACACACCGCGCAGGCCGCGCTCACGGTAACGGGGGTCGAATATGTCACGCTTCACGTGAATGTCAACGCCACCGATGTCGTCAACGAGCGTGCGGAAGGTGGGGATCACGATCACGGCGGTCGCGTCAATCTTTACGCCGAGCATTGTGCCGAGAGCACCCGCGAGCGTCGCAGCGCCACCATTAGGGAAGAGGTCCGGCCGGCGCGTTGCGGTACTCCAGAGGGAGTTGATCTTTGGCTCCCACACGTCGCCGTTTCCAAGCGGAACGTTCACGATGTCGCGCGGAATCGAAATGGTGCTCACCCATCCGCCGACGCGATCCCAGCTGGCAATGATCATTGAATCGGTGTTGAACGACGTGCGTGATCCCATCGCATCGGCACCAACGAGCAGCATGGTGAACCGATCGCCGATTTCCACTGGGCTACCAGACGGTTCACTTGAGTTGCTCGCGTCGTCGCCGCCGTCGCCAAATCCCGAAAAGATGTTGTCGCTGGTGTTTCGCGCACGGTCGACGATCGCTGCTGCGCCGAGTTCTGGACCAACGGCGAGCACGAGGGCGAGCGCGAGCAGCGCTGCATTACGTCGCGATCGTTCGGCACCTCTCCCTGCGTCGAGTACCACGCCAATGCGCCAGATTGCAAAGAGGACCAGGAGAGTTACGAGGGCGGCAAGCCTCCCCGGCCCCGCAAGTGCGGAGGCGACGGCGACCGGACCGCCACGAAGGTTCGTTGCAGTCAGCGCGGCGATGGCTACGGCAAGTGGTGCGACCGCAATGAGGGCCGCACGCCTGCGCCCCTGCAGCAGCTGGCCGAAGCCGGGAATAACGCCCGAGGCGAGCGCCGCGCGGAGCGGGTCGGTGCGTCGCCCGTGGCGCGGGGGTCGCGAAGGGGCAGCGTCGCTCATGCGGCGATCATGCCAGCAGGCTCCCATTGCCGCTCGGCGGCTAGGATGTGGGCGACGGGGTGTGGCGCAGCTTGGTAGCGCGCCTGCTTTGGGAGCAGGA
>JBPCTG010000052.1:0-6284 GCA_051006395.1 Candidatus Limnocylindrus sp. | reverse complement strand
GGGGCGCGGCGGCATCGGACGCATCACCCACTGGGATCCCTCGCCGTACACCCCGTATGTCGTCGCCGGTGAGGTGCGGAACTTTGACCCAGCCGCATGGCTCGACGCAAAGTCGATCCGCCGCACCGGACCCGAGATCCACTGGGGCGTCGCGAGCGCCAAGGCGGCACTCGCCGACAGCGGCCTCGAGATCAGCGATGCAAACCGCGAAGAGGTCGGCGTGGTCTTCGGCTCTGGCGCTGGCGGGCAGGGACTCTTCATTGAGAATCAGATGGCGTGGAAGGAGAAAGGGACGAAAGGCGTCGCCCCAACCTTCATCGCCCACGGCCTCGTCGACAGCACCTCGGGAATGATCGCGATCGAGACGGGAGCCGTCGGCCACAACCTCGCCGTCGTCTCCGCCTGTGCAACGGGAACGCACGCGCTCGGCGAGGCGGCCGAGGCGATCAAGCGCGGTGACGTGATGGCGGTGATCGCCGGCTCCACGGAGAACCCGCTCATCGAAGTGGCGCACATCGGCTTCATGAACATGCGCGGCCTCGGTAGCCCGCGCGACGGCGAGAGTGATGGATCCGCCTGCCGCCCATACGACGTCGATCGCAACGGCTTTGTCCTCGGCGAAGGAGCAGGTGCGTTCATCATCGAAGACCTCGAGAGCGCGAAGGCGCGCGGCGCAAAGATCTACGCCGAGGTCGTTGGCTACGGCAGCTCCGCCGATGCGCACGACATGATCCAGCCGATCGAGGGGGGTGCAGGTTCGGCGCGCTCCATCAAGTGGGCGCTACAGCGCGGCTCCATCGACCCGAGCGAGATTGACGTGATCAACCCGCACGGCACGAGCACCCCCGTCGGCGACCAGCGCGAGGCGGCGGCAATCCACGCCGTGTTCGGTACGCGCGGCGCGCAGATCCCGATCTCGGCGACGAAGTCGCTCACCGGCCACCTTATGGGCGCCGCCGGCGCCGTCGAGGCGATCTTCACCGCGCTCACCGTGCACCATCAGGTGATCCCAGGAACGATCAACACGAAGAGCGTCGACCCTGCCTGCAACCTGAACGTTGCGCTCGAGACGCGCCCGGCGACGATTCGCGCGGCGGTGAGCAGCAACGTCGGGCTCGGCGGGCACAACGGCGCGATCGTGCTGCGCCGGTGGGAGGGGAAGTGAGCGACGAGGCAACGGTTCAGCGACCCGACACGGCGCGCGCCGTGATCACCGGCTACGGCGCGATCACCCCAATCGGCAACAGCGCCGCGAGCTACTGGGAGGCGCTCGTCGCCGGTCGCTCGGGGGCTGGCCTCATCACTCACTTCGATCCGTCGGCCAACGAGGTGCGTATCGCCGCCGAGGTGAAGGACTTCGACCCGACGCAGACGATGGAGATGAAGATGGCCCGGCGCATGAGCCGCTTCGTGCAGTTTGCCGTTGCGGCGGCGACCGAAGCGATCGAGCATGCAGGGCTCGCCACGATCCACGAGTGGGACGCCGAGCGCCGCGACCGCGTCGCCACGATCATCAACACCGGCGGCGGCGGCATCGAACAGGTCACCATGGGGGCCGACGCCTTTCGAGAGCGCGGTGGCCGCTTCGTGAGCCCCTTCGCAATTCCCGCACTCAGCCCGAGCATGGGCGCCTGCATGGTGAGCATGAAGTACGGCCTCACGGGTCCCGCAATCACTCAGGCCGCCGCCTGCGCCACTGGCGTGCTCGCCTTTCAAGATGCGTTGCGCCTCGTACGTAGCGGCGAGTCCGACGTGGTGATCGCCGGTGGCGTTGAGGCGCCGCTCCTCCCCATGGCCTTCGCCGCGCTCGCAAATATGGGGGCGCTGAGCAAGCGCAACGACGATCCAACACACGCGAGTCGACCATTCGACAAGAACCGTGACGGCTTCGTCTTCGGCGAAGGTGGCGCGGTCTTCGTCATCGAAACGCTCGCTCACGCCCGCGCCCGTGGCGCCACGATCTATGCAGAACTCCTTGGGGCCGGCAGCTCCGCCGACGCATTCCATATCTCGGCGCCTGAGCCGACCGGTCGCGGCGCCGCAGCCTCCATGACGAAGGCGATCCGCGACGGCGGGGCAACCGCCGAAGAGATCAGCTACATCGTCGCCCACGGCACCAGCACGCCGCTCAACGACGCGACGGAGACCAAGGCGATCAAGCGTGCCCTCGGCGATCACGCCTACAAGATCCCGATCAGCTCGCCGAAAAGCATGGTTGGTCACCTGCTCGGTGGCGCTGGCGCTGTGGCGGGCCTCGCGGCGATCAAGGCAATCGAGAGCGGCACCGTACCCCCCACGATCAACTACGAAACTCCCGACCCCGACTGCGACCTCGACTACGTGCCGAACACCGCCCGCACCAACGTTCCAGTCGATCGCGTGCTGATCAACGGCTTCGGCTTCGGCGGCCAGAACGCTTCTGCGCTCTTCGGCAAGCTGCGCGGCTAGCCTCTCCGGAACGCCCAATGGAGATGCGCGTGCGCGGCGAGATCATCCACTGGCGCGGACCATCGCCCTTTCATTTTGTCGCCATTCCGCCAAAGCAGAGCGCCGAGATCAAAGCGCTCTCTCGCGCTCTCACCTACGGCTGGGGGGTGATACCGGTAAAAGGGATCATCGGCGCGACGAGCTTCACCACCTCGCTCTTCCCAAGGAATGGCGCCTACCTGTTGCCGATCAAGAACGCCGTGCGCTTCAGCGAAAGGCTCGAGCTCGGCCAAACGATCACCGCCAATCTCACCTTTGCACCAAAAGAGCGCTGAGCCATGCGATACGTAATCTTCGTTATTGACGACACGACCAATTCGGCGAGCGGCAACGAGATCGCCGCGATCGATGCATTCAACGACGCGCTACGCGCCAACGGTCACTGGGTGATCGCGGTAGGGATCGCCGCCCCCGACCGCGCCACGCTCATCGACAACCGCGGCGGCAAGGGCGAATCAGCGGCTCGTTCGCTCTTCTCCGGAGGAGACCACTACAGCGGCCTGTGGATCATCACGGCGCCGACGGCCGAGGTCGCGCATGGGCTCGCCATGGAAGGATCGAAGGCGTGTAATCGACGCGTGGAGCTTCGACCGCTCCTCGGGTAGTTGACATCGCTGCGACTCGCCCCGCGAGCGACGCGAAACAATGAGCAGCTACGCGCCGTTGAAGTAGGTGATCAGAGCACCGGCGATCGTCAGGTTGATGGCGTCGTTTGCCGTTTCGATGATCCACACTTTGACGTTCTCGCCGCCGAAGAGGCGATGCGAAAGCGAGGCGAATGCGGCAATGCCGACGCCGAGCGCAAGGCCGACGCCTGCGCCATCGGTGATCGTGAAGCTGACGTTTCCGCTCTGCAGCGAGGTGACGATCACGGCAAGGGTGACCGTCTGGGCAAATACGCCGACGAAGGTGCCGCCAAAGAGCACGGCGGGCTGGTGGTTCTCCTTGAGGCGGCCCGAAGGGATGCCGCGGGCCTTCATCCACACGGGGTAAAGGGTCTTTGGCCCGAACCAGAGCGAGCCGCTCACGATCGATACGATCGTGGCAACGAGCACCCCGACTGGCTGGAGTCCGTCAACTGTCATGCGGAAACCGTACCCCACAAGGCGAAGGCTAGGTTCGGCCCACAGGAAACGCGAACGGGACCCGGGTTGCCCCGAGTCCCGTTCGAAAGCGCTTCTGCGCGCGCGGATTAGCGCGAACCCTTGTCCTTGAGGGTTGCGATCCTCCAGATCAAGAGACCGTAGCCCGGCTTCGCCAGGATGTCGGCGATCGTGTAGCCGACCTGCTTCAAGACCATTCCGTCGCCTGCTGTCAGGCCAAGGTTGCCAGCGATCGTCGGGAGGAGGTAGGCGATCGGGTAGACGCCCCAGGTCGCGATGAGCACGACGCGGAGCACCTTGAAGATCCCCTGGATCTCCTTGCTCTGCTTCTTGAACGACAGCTCGATGCCGCCGAACAGGTCGCGGAGAATGAGGACGAAGAAGACGGTGCTGACGGCGCCCCAAATGGTGCGGGCCGAATCGAGCACCACGGTGGTCTGGTTGTCCATCTCACCCAAGTAGCCGGTTGCGATCATCAAGGCCGCGTACACGACATTGCGCTTGAGGAGCGTGCTCTCGATCTTCTTGTCGAGTCGAAGGACGAGCACGAGCTCGGCAACGAGGAGCGGAACCGTGAGGATCCAGTCAACGTAGCGATACGCCTCGTTGAACGCGCCCATGGTGCCACCCGCGGTCGAGACCCACGAGTCGAAGATGCGCACGTAGTGGTAGAGCGCAATCAGCACCACCGCGGCCGAGAGCGTTACCGCCATGCGATTCTCCGGCTTCAGCGCACCGCGCGCCGAGACGAAGAAGAAGAAGCTGCTGCCCATCGCGGCGATCGCGAGGGACATGAAGTTGTAGACCAACTGATAGGCCTGAACCGGATCCATGTGTGCCTCCTACTTCTGTGGCAAGCGCCACTGGGGGAATCTTAGCGAATATCGCCGGTTCGCGAACTCGCTCGACCACGCCGTATTGCAGGCACAAAACAGGCATGGTTACAGGGCACCGCACGCTCACATTCCCTAAGATCAGGGGGTGATGATGCATCTCTCCTTCTTCACGGCTCTCGCCCCTGAGGGCTCCTGGTGATCGGCCTTGCCTACCTCACGGGGATCATCGCCTCGGGTCTGGGGACGCTCGCTCTCGCGCATCGCCTTAACCGACTACCGTCGCGCGGTGAGGTAGCGCCGGTCATCGCACTGCTCACGACCGCCTACTTGCTCCTCGACGCCGCCGGCATCGCGCGGGGCTGGTTCTACACCCCTGCGATCGCCACCCTGGCAGCGCTCCCTGGCGGCGGGCCGTATGGGCGCGGCCTACCGGTGGAAGAGCTCTTCATGCTGCCATTCCTCGCGCTGCTCACTCTCACCTTGCAGCGCATGTCGCGCCGAGCAACTCGCGCCGCAGCGACGCTGGCCTACAACCGAGCCTCCGCGATCGCTATCGCGCTCGTCGTCATCGCTGGCGCCGCTGTCGTCGCCAGTGGCGCGCCTGAATACACAACCGTGGTCGCCACGATCGCAGCGCTGAGCCTTGTGCTCGTAGCGCCACTCCTCGTCGCCGACCGAAGTGCAGTGGCCGCGCTCACGGTGCTGCTCGCGCTCACCGCAATCTTCGACAACGTGCTCTGCGCCGCCGGCGTCTTTCACTACCCGTTGGGCGCGCGTTCAGGAATCGAGATCGGCATCGCCCCCATCGAAGACCTGATTTGGGCGCTGGGGTTCGGCAACCTCACCCTTGTGGCCGGCGCCTGGTCACGGCGATCGCGGGGGACCTCCTGGCGACTGCTCCTCGCATCGCGACCCGCCGCGTGGATCAATACTGCCCTCCCTTTCCTTGCTGGAGTCGTTGCCGCTGGAGCAGAGGCTGGAGGGGTCTCCCTTCTGTTGCTCTTGCTCTGGTGGGGGGTTGGTTACAACGCCGTGCTCTATGGAATCAACGACCTTTACGACCGTGCCAGCGACGAGTTGAATGCGCGCAAGGGCGGCATTGAGGGGGCGCTGCTCCAGCCACGCGACCTGCGCGCGCTGCGCGCCCTCCTTGCCTGTAGCGCTACAGGCGGCTTGCTCGTTGCCTTCACCGATACGAGCGCGGCTCCGTTCGTCGTCAGCGCGATCGCCCTTGCAGCACTCTACAGCGCACCATGGTTCGGCCGCACTCGAAGTATTCCCGTCCTCGACGCGATCACCTCGGCGTCGCACTTTCTGCTGCCGCCACTCTGCGGCCTCGCTCTCGCCGCTCAGTTCGACCCGGCATGGCTTGCACCGCTCGTCGCCTTCGGATGCTGGAACGCCGGCAATCACCTTGTCGGCGCAATCCAAGACCGAACGGCCGATCGTCGCGCGAAACTCGCCACCAGCGCCACCCTACTTGGTGCGCGCCTCACCGCACTCACGGCAATCTGCGTCTACCTCGTTGCGACGGTCTTACTGGCAGTCAACGCCCGTGACCACGGAACAGGATTCGCCGTTGCCGCAGCACTCCCGCTGGTAAATGCGCTGTCGACTACACCACTGCTACTCAAGCGTGCAACGATGCGTGATGCGCGCGCTGCATGGCGTCGATTCATGGTGCTGAACGTGCCGATCGGTGCGATCGCTTCGGTGCTACTGATCGCGAGTTGGCAGTAGTCCGCGCCCGGCGACCGAAAAGCGATTTACTTCGGTTGGAGCACCAGCGCAACGGAGTTGATGCACCAGCGCTGATCGGTCGGCACATCGTACCCCTCGCCTTCGAAGACATGGCCAA
>JBPCTG010000051.1:0-7350 GCA_051006395.1 Candidatus Limnocylindrus sp. | reverse complement strand
TGCGACGTGCTCGATGAGCAGGGCATTGCGACTGGTGCGCGCATCGGCGCCACCTACAAGCATCTCGACGTGACGAGCGAGGGTGACTGGGCGCGCGTCGTCACCGAGACCGTGAGCGAACTCGGGCGACTCGACATCTTGGTGAACAACGCCGGCGTGCTCGGCATGACACCGATCGAGTCAACGTCGCTTGAGGAGTGGCGCCGTATCATCGATATCAACCTCACCGGTCCATTCCTCGGCATACGCACGGTCATCCCTGCGATCCGCGCGGCGGGTGGCGGCGTGATCGTCAACGTCTCGTCGACCGCTGGTCTCATGGGCTACAGCAACCTTGCCGCCTACGTGTCGAGCAAGTGGGGCCTGCGCGGCCTCACAAAGGCTGCGGCGCTTGACCTTGGTAAGGACAAGATTCGCGTCGTCTCGGTTCATCCAGGCGGCGTGCGCACGCCGATGACCGCGGGAATCGAGGGGAACGCCATGTACGCGGGCCAGGCAATCTCACGGATCGGCGAGCCGGAAGAGATCGCGAAGCTGGTCCTTTACCTCGTCGCCGACGCAACCTACTCGACGGGAACCGAGTTCACCGCAGATGGCGGCGCAACCGTTGGTCAGGTCCTAACGATCTAATTCGGCCGCGCGCTCGATCGCGCGCGAGCTACGCCACCCAGATCGTTGCGCCGCGACGAATCCCGCGCACGACTTCGGCCACGATCGCTGGTGCCAGCGCGATCACCGCGATGAGCGGCCAATCACCGAGCGCAATCGGTTGCGCATGAAAGAGATCCGCGAGCGGCGGAACGATCGGGATGAAAACCTGAATCCCAATGGCGAAAACGCATGCAGCAAGCAACACGCTGTTGCCTGCCAGTGAGCGAATCGGCCAACGCGCGCTGCGATTCCAGTAGGCGCGCACGCACTGGCTCACGACCAAGATCGTGTACGCCAACCACGATCGATAGGCGAAGTTGCCGTCGTGGTTGAGCATGACCACGATCGCCGCGATCGCCGTGAAGCCTCCTGCGACCACCGTGTTGGCAAGGATCCCCGCAGAGAGAAGCGGGCGACGAGGATCTCGCGGTGGGCGGCGCATCACATCCGGCTCTGCGCGTTCGCGCTCGAAGGCGACCGAGGTGGAGAGGTCGATGAAGAGCTCCATCCAAAGGATCTGCAGCGGCAGGAGCACTTGCGCGCTCGAGACGACGAGCGTTGCAAGCAGGATGAAGAGCAGGAAGGCAACGTGCGTCGAGATGATGAATATCAGTCCCTTCTGCACGTTGTCGACGATGCGACGCCCCTCGCCGAGCGCGTAGACGAGCGTTGCAAACGAATCATCGCCGAGCACAAGATCTGAGGCCTCACGGGCAACGGCTGTGCCGCTCCCCATGGAAACAGCTACGTCGGCGCCGTGCAGCGCAGGAGCGTCGTTCACGCCGTCACCGAGCACTGCGACCACACGTTGGTCGGTGCGTGCCGCGCGTACGAGGCGCAACTTCTGCTGTGGCGTGGATCGCGCAACGATGTGCAGCGTTGGCAACTCGGCGGCGAGCCGTTCGTCGCTCCATGTGGCAAGCTCCTCGCCGGTGACAATCCGCTCGCCGGCAAGGCCCGCCTTGCGCGCGATCGCTGCAGCGGTGCGCGGATGGTCGCCAGTCACGACGATCACCTGGATCCCTGCGCTCGCTGCGGTGCTCATCGCCGACGCGATCTCGGGGCGAATCGGATCGGCAAAACCGATGAGCGCCCGCATGCTCCAGGCACCGCCGTCGCGCCGCACGGCGAGTGCAACGAGCCGCTCCCCCGCCGCTGCGGCAACGTCAATCGCACCGAGCCAACGTTCGCGCACACCTGCCGCCGTACTTGCCGCCGCATCGACGAGGCCGACCACCACCTCTGGTGCGCCAAGCGCGAGCTCTTCGATTGTGCCGCTGCGACGTGCAGCGGTGAGTGCATACGGTCGCTCATGGCTCGGAGCACTTGCAGCAACGAGTTCCGCACGATCTGGGAGGATCGCCTCGCTAGAGAGCGCGGCGACGAGGGCGCGGCTGAAAGAGCCGAGGCTCGAGGCGTCGCCGGCCCAGGCATCGTCTTCTGCGCGAAGTGCGTCGTTCAAAAGATCGCTGCGTTCAGCACCTGAAACCTCGACGATCGCGTCGCCGCGCGCGGCGCGCACCGCAACGACTTCGAGGCGATTCTGCGTAAGGGTGCCAGTCTTGTCGCTAATGATCAGGTCGACGGCGCCGAGGGTTTCTTCAGCGTTAAGGCGGCGCACCAGCACTCCGCGCTTGAGTAGGCGATACGAGCCGAGGCCGAGGATCACGGCGAGCAGCACCGGAGGCTCTTCGGGTATGGCGGCGATTGCGGCCGACACGCCGGCCAGAATATTCGCGCCGAGTGGGTTGCCGCGAACGAAGCCCGCGCCGAATGTGACGACGATCAGGCCGATGGCGACAACGAGCAGGATGCGCACGAGGCGATCGAGCTCACGCTGTAGTGGGCTACGCCGCCGCTCCCGTGAAGCGAGTGTGGCGGCGATCTCGCCGAACTCGGTGCTGACACCGATCGCGGTCACGATCCCTTCGCCACGACCGCCAACAATGCTCGTGCCCGCGTACGCCATGCACCGACGCGCGGTGAGCGGCGCACCGACCGGGTGTGGCGCAACGCTCGCAGCCTCGGGGATCGACTCGCCGGTGAGGGCACTGCGATCAAGGAGCAGCCCATCAACGCTCAACAGACGCAGGTCAGCGGGAACGATGTCGCCAACCTTCAGCAACACCACGTCTCCTGGGACCAACCCCGCTGCCGCAACCGCACTCACCGTGCCGCTGCGGCGCACCCGCGCCATCGGTGCGCTCGCCGCGCGCAACGCATCGAGTGCGCGCTCCGCGCGAAACTCGGTGGCGACGTCGGCACCGATGATCGGCACGAGCACCACCAGGATCAAGATCCCGTCGCGAACCTCGCCGACGGCAATTGCCAAGAGTCCGGCGATGGTGAGCGCCACGATGAACGGCTCGAAGATCGCGCCGCGAATCATCTTCCAGAGCGGCTCCCGCTTCGCCTCGCCGATCGCGTTGGTACCATGCGCCGCTATACGACGAGCAACCTCTTCAGGGGCCAATCCAGCCGCGGGGGTCACCCCGAGACGACGAGCCACGAGCGACGCATCGATGGCGTAGGCGTCGGCTGCTGTGGGAGCGCCTGGGTCCACCTATGCCTCCTCGAAATCGATGAAGCCGCGCTCGACGTCGACACCGACCAGCCGCACGTTCATCCGATCGCCAACCGCAATGTCTGCACGTGGAGCAATCAAACGACCTTCGATGATCGGGTCTATGACGCGGACCCAACTCCCCTTCTCCGAGGCCCCCGTCACGAACGCCCGAAACCGCTCACCGATCCGCCGCTCGACGACGAGAGCGGCAGCGGACTTGCGCAGATGCCGCTCTACTCGATTCGCAGCATCTTCTTGGTCGGTGCAGCGTTGGGCAAGGGCGCGGAGCTCCTCGAATTCGTACGGGGGGCGCTCCTCGGCGAGCGCCGAGAGCACCATTCGTTGGGTCAGTAGATCGGGGAATCGACGGTTTGGCGCCGTTGAATGGGTGTAGTCGCGCACGGCGAGGGCAAAGTGGCCGGTCGCTCCGTCGCCCGGGGCATCCACCACGTATTCGCCTCGCCCCAACAGCTTGATGATGGTGAGCGAGAAGTCGGGGAAGGTCTCGGGCTCGGAAGCACGTCGTTTTACGAGGAGTTCGGAGAGCGCGAGTGCGTTTGGCTCTTCTGGAAGGGTGGTTCCGATCTCGGCCGCAATCTCGCGAATCCGATCCCAGTGTTCAGGGTTTCGCACCACCCGACGAATCACAGGTAGGCCACGCTCTTCGAGGAAGCGCGAGGTGACTCCATTGGAGGCGATCATCAGGTTTGCGATGAGTGCAGTTGCACGGTTGTGCGCCTGCCGTTTGAGTTCGAGCAGCTGGTCACCGTCGAAAAGATGCTCGACTTCGACCGTCTCCAGTTCGAGCGCGCCGTTGCGAGCTCGTTGCTGTTGAAGCGACGTTGCGGCGGCGTCCTGAAGGCGCAGCTGCTCCTGAATCGCGGGGTCGGCCGCAGGGGCAGGGAGCGGCCCGATCCCCTCGAGCCAGGCACCTACGCTGTTGTAGGCGAGCTTCGCCTTGTTGCGCACCAGCCCCCGATAGACGGTCGAGGCGCTGATCCTGCCATGTTCCGTCACCTCGAATTCGACGACCAGGGCGATGCGGTCTTCATTTGGATTGAGTGACGTCAGGTCAGTGGAGAGCCGATCGGGAAGCATCGGGAACTTCTCGGCGGGGGTGTAGACCGACGTCGTGTTGCGCTCAGCGTGCCGATCGATGTCGCTGTGTCGGCCGACCGACGTAGCAACATCGGCAATCGCCACGCGCACGCGAATGTTTCCGTTGGCGAGAGGTTCGGCAACGCTCAGCTGGTCGAGGTCGAGCGAGTCGTCGTTGTCGATCGAGCACCAGTGCAGTCGCCGCAGATCGGTGAGCGTCTTGCCGACACGTGCTTCGGGAGCGGCGATGCGCTCGGCCTGCTCGATCGCCGCACGGCTGAATGTCGCCTCAAACCCCCGCTCGCGCATCACGCGAAGGGCAATCGCTCGAAGGCGACTGCGATGCGAGAGCGGAACCTCGTGGTGCGACATGGTGGAAACGCTCGCTAGTTTCGCGTTCGTCCGGCGAAGCGCCATCCGAGGTATCCCGCGAGCGACGAGCTTCCAAGCGGGAGCCCGATCCAGAACGGCGCCTCGACGAGCAGCGAGAGCCAGGTCTCGCCACCCGATTCGGTGTCGGGTCCGAGCACGGCGAACGCCAGAGCGAAGTAGGCGACGACGATCGTGCCCATCATCTTCGCGCCTGCCAACGCACCGCGACGGCCGCGGATGCTTGGGTCGATTCTCCGCGCGCGAAAGCCTGCACCGAAGCAGAGCGCCATGCCGAGGAGAAGTTGCGGCGGGAATACGTCGGAGTACCCGGTCGCGAGAGCGACGGAGAGTTGAACGACGAAGCCGAGCAACCACCCGGTGATGAGCAGCGCGTCGAGACTTCTGGCGCTCATCTCCCCTCGTACGCTGCGCGAAGATCGGCGACGACGAGTTTCTTCATCTCGAGCATCGCTTGCATCGCGCGTCGCGCCCCGTCGGGATCTGGGCCGCCGAGGTACTGCTGCATCTCGCGCGGGATCACCTGCCATGAGAGGCCAAAACGGTCTTTGAGCCAACCACACTGGCCGTGCTCGCCGCCTCCGGCTACGAGCCCCTCCCAGTAGTGGTCGACCTCGCTCTGGTCGGCACAATCGATCTGTAGTGACACAGCCTCGGTGAACGTGAACTGCGGCCCACCGTTCAGCGCGAGGAGCGACTGTCCGGCGAGGGTGAAGCGCACGACGAGCGCCGATCCCTCGTTCACGCTCGGGTTGTCCGCAGGAGAGCGCATCACGTCGTCGATGTGGCTGTCGGGGAAGAGCGAGGTGTAGAGCTTCGCCGCCTCTTCGGCGGCCCCGTCGTACCAGAGGCACGGAGTGATCCGCGCAATCTTGCTCATCGAATCGCCGCGCCTGTCGTCGCGTCGAAGAGGTGCAACTGTGCCGGTGCGAGAGCGAGGGGCACGTGATCGCCACGCTTCGTTCGGTGCGAAGCGTTTACCAGGGCGAGCAGGTCGCCAGCGCCGGAGGAGAGGTGGAGCAACTCTTGCGCCCCGAGGTATTCGACCACGTCGGCTTCGAGGGTCGCACCGATCTCGTCGCCGCTCGCCGTACCGACGCGAAGGTGTTCGGGGCGGAACCCCGCGACCACGGCACTTCGCCCTTTGATCGCCGCCGCATGCGCGCCGCTGAGTCGCATCGACACGCTGCCGAACGTTATCGTGGCGTCTGCAACCTTCGCTTCGACCAGGTTCATTGCCGGTGATCCAATGAACCCCGCCACGAATCGATTTGCGGGCGTCTCGTAGAGCTCCTGCGGCGTTCCGACTTGCTGCAGCACGCCGCGGTTCATCACGGCAATGCGCGTTCCCATCGTCATCGCCTCGACCTGGTCGTGCGTGACGTACACGACGGTTGCCTTGAGGCGCGCGTGCAGGCGCAGGATTTCAGCGCGTGTCTGCACGCGCAACTTTGCGTCGAGGTTGGAGAGCGGTTCGTCCATCAGGAATACCGAGGGTTCGCGCACGATCGCGCGGCCGAGGGCGACGCGCTGTCGCTGCCCGCCGGAGAGCTCCTTCGGCTTGCGCTCCAGGAGTGCCGCAAGGTCGAGGATCGCCGCCGCCTCGTTCACGCGACGATCGATCTCCGCCTTCGCCGTCTTGCGCAGCTTGAGACCGAACGCCATGTTCTCCTTCACCGTCATGTGCGGGTAGAGAGCGTAGCTCTGAAAGACCATGGCGATGTCGCGATCTTTCGGCGCAACGTCATTCACCACGCGATTGCCGATGCTCAGCTCTCCCGAAGAGATCTCCTCGAGCCCAGCGATCATGCGCAACGAGGTCGTCTTGCCGCAGCCCGACGGACCGACGAGCACCATGAACTCCCCGTCGCGAATCTCGAGATTCAGGGCGTCCACGGCGAGCACATCGCCGTAGCGTTTTGTGACCCCATTGAAGACGACCGTCGACATGGCTCCCCCCGTAGCTGGCTGGCCCCTCTGTGGGGGCTTCACGCCGCTCGTCGGAGCGTAGCGCCGCAGTCTATCCGCCGCGGTGGATAGGGTGCGGTGCGCACGTTTGTAACACTGGTGGCGCTTTCCCCCACCTAACTGCTCGTTAACCCTGCGTGAACAGTCCCCAGCGAGAGTGGGGCTGCGCCAGAAGAACGGCGGACGGCGCACCGCCTAAACGGAGGGAAACCTGTGTTGAATCTCAAGAATAGGCTGCGCACGAGCGTCGTCGCGGCACTCGCCCTGACGATCGCCGCCAGCGGCATCGCCTTCGCGGCGGCCCCGTCGATCGACGCGGGCGCAAAGGGAAAGATCGAAGGGTCGGGCGCGACCTTCCCGTGGAACCAATACAAGGACTGGTTCAGCTCGTTCACCGACGAGAACAGCGATAAGTTCAGCGTCAGCGACGCAAACGCCAAGCTCGTGCTGAACTACACCGGCGGCGGCTCAGGTGCCGGGATCGCCAACTTCTACGGCGCGAACGCTGGCTCTGACACACAGATGTTCTCGGGAACCGATGCGGTGCTCTCGAGCTCCGATCGAAGTGCGATCGCTGCGTCGAGCGTTGGCTCAAACTACACCGTGATCCCAGTAATCTCCGGTCCGCTCGCGGTCGTCTACCGCGTCGATGGCCTCAAGAAGGGCGGCGTGAAGGC
>JBPCTG010000050.1:0-6405 GCA_051006395.1 Candidatus Limnocylindrus sp. | reverse complement strand
GGCAGTGAGTGGATTGAACGCCAGTCGGCGCTGCCGTCGCCGACGCCGTTGGCCGCTTGCATGCGCGCATGCATCTCTTCGGCAAGATGCGGCGCCATCGGGGCGAGCCCACGGAGCAGCATGCCGATCGCCTCACTCCAAGCGGCGCCGCCGGCGATCTCGCTGCCGCGATAGCGGAAGAGGGTGTTGGTGAGCTCCATGAGCTTCGCCACCGCGGTGTTGAAGCGGAACGCCTCCATGTCGGCGCCGACTCCGGCGATGGCGCGATGCGCGGCGCGACGCACGCTCAACTCAGCCGCCGCAGCGTCTTCGCCGGTCGGAAGCTTGCCGCTCTCTGGATCACCTGGCTCCCGCCCTGTGGGGTCGAGTGCGAGCGTCCAGACGCGGCCGAGGAAGCGCACGATGCCGCTGATGCCGCTCGACGACCAGGGGCCGCCCTGATCCCATGGCCCCATGAACATGAGGAAGAGGCGCACCGCATCGGCGCCGTGGCGGTTCACCAGTTCGTCGGGGTCCTGCACGTTGCCGCGCGACTTCGACATGCGCTCGCCGTCGCTCCCCAAGATCTGCCCCTGATTGAAGAGGCGCGTGAATGGTTCTGACTCGCCGATGAGGCCGAGATCACGGAGCGCCTTGGTGAAGAAGCGCGAGTACAGCAGGTGCATGACTGCGTGCTCCGCGCCGCCCGTGTACTGGTCGACAGGGCACCAGGCGTCAACGAGCGAATGATCGACGGGGCCGCCGGTGAACTTCGGCGAGAGGTAGCGGTACCAGTACCACGATGAATCGACGAAGGTGTCCATGGTGTCGGTCTCGCGCTGGCCCGGGCCACCGCATTTCGGGCAGGGAACGTTGAGCCACGCCGTCGCACTCTTGAGCGGCGACTCGCCTGTCTGCTTGAAGTCGACATCATCAGGAAGCGTGACCGGCAGCTGATCAACAGGAACGCCGACAGGACCGCATTTTTCGCAGTGGATGATCGGGATCGGGGTTCCCCAGTAGCGCTGGCGGCTGATCAGCCAGTCGCGCAGGCGATAGGTGACGGTGCGCTTTCCTGCGCCACGCCCTTCAACGTCGGTGACCGCGCGCTCGAAGGATGTGGGCCAGGCGAGGCCATCCCACGCGCCGCTGTTCACCACCGCCGAAGCGCCCGCCTCTTTTTCGACGTATGGCAGCTGCACTGCTTCAGGAGTCGCGGTGAGATCCTTCGGAGCGATCACTGTGCGGATTGGAAGATCAAAGCGCTGCGCGAACTCATAGTCGCGTTCATCGTGCGCTGGCACCGCCATGATCGCGCCCGTGCCGTAACCGGCGAGCACATAGTCGGCGATCCAAATTGGAATCTTCGCGCCGTTTACAGGGTTAACCGCGAAGGCGCCGGTGGCAACGCCGCTCTTCTCCTTCGACGTGGAGAGCCGGTCGATCTCGGACTTGCGCTTCGTTGCCTCGATGTAGTCGTTGACGCCCTTGCTGCACTCTGGCGTGGTGATCGTTGCGACGAGCGGGTGCTCAGGGGCGAGCACCATAAAGGTCGCGCCGTGGAGCGTGTCGGGTCGCGTGGTGAAAACGCGCAGCGCTTCGCCGCCCGGGTGATGCGCTGCTGGCGCTACGGCAAAGTCGACCTCGGCGCCTTCGGATCGTCCGATCCAGTTCGTCTGCATCGTGCGGATCGGCTCTGGCCAGTTGAGCCCCTCGAACGAGAGCAGCTCGTCGGCGTAATCGGTGATCTTGAAGAACCACTGGGTGAGGTCTCGCTTGGTGACAGGGGTCGAACAGCGCCAGCAGACGCGATCGACCCCTTCAACTTGTTCGCGCGCGAGCGTCACCTGGCACGAGGGGCACCAATCGACCGGTGCCTGCTTGCGATAGGCGAGCCCCTTCTCAAAGAACTTGAGGAAGATCCACTGGTTCCAGCCGAAGTAGGCGGGGTCGCAGGTGACGACCTCCTTCGACCAGTCGAACGATGCCCCCATGCTGCGCAGCTGACGGCGCATGTTCTCCATGTTCTTCGTTGTCCACTCGCGCGGGTGGGTGCCGCGCTTAATCGCGGCGTTCTCGGCGGGAAGGCCGAAGGCGTCGAAGCCGACGGGGTAGAAGACGTTGAATCCCTATGCACGCTTGTAGCGGGCGAGCGCGTCGGTCGGAGTCTTCACATACCAGTGGCCGATGTGCAGGTCGCCAGACGGATACGGCCACATCGTGAGCAGGTAGTAGTGCGGCTTTGAGTTGTCGGTGAGGTTCGTGGTGTGGAGCCCGAGCGCATCCCAGCGTGCCTGCCAGCGCGGTTCGATCTCGCGCGGGTCGTAGCGTTCGAGGCGGTCATCGTGATCAGCCACGTAGCGGCTCCTCTCCTACCTAAGCGCACCGCACGGCGGCTTTGGTGGAGCTAAAGGGATTCGAACCCTTGACCTCTTGCATGCCATGCAAGCGCTCTACCAACTGAGCTATAGCCCCAGGAGCGGGGAGTGTATCAGGCGCGTGCGCGGCCGAGCACGGGGAGCAGAGCGGCAGCGGCGACCACGAGGAGGAGTCCGCCGACGAAGGGGCTGACCGGAACGGCCGCCGCCGCGGTGAGGGTCGCGAGGAGGCCGCCGAGGATCGGCCCCGCTGAAATTCCAAGGTCGAAGGCGAGGTTGAAGACACCGTTCGCGCGGCCGCGCTCCGTTGGTGCACTCGCGATTGCGATCGCGCCAGCGGCCGCGGGGAAGATCAATCCGTAGCCGACGCCGTAGAGGAGCATCGCGACGATATCGGCCTGCAACCCTGGACTGACGGCGAGAAGGAGGAGCGCCGCCGCGAGTGCGGCGAGGCCGACGAGCGAGACGCCGAGTGAGCCACGCCGATCGACGCGACCTGCGAAGCGACTCAACATCATGGCAATCGCGATCGCGCCGAAGATGCTGAAGAGGCCGCCGCTCGCCCCCGCGGCGTAGCGCAACGCCCCCGCCTGATCACGACCCTCGGCCAGGGCGCGAACGATGAGGCCATCTTTGATGAAACCGGTGATGGTGCCGACCGCAACCTCAAGGCCGAAGATGGCGAGGAAGGCTGCGCGCAGTCGTGGATCTGCAACGATGCGGCGCCAGGCGCCAGGGGTCGACCCAGCGTCGCTCGGGGCGAGCGTCTCTGGGAGGAGCGGCAGCACGGCGAGGAAACCGACGGCGATGAGCACGGCGACACCAATGAATACGGCGGTGGTGCCGTAGAGCGTCGAGACGAGCGCGCCGACTCCTGGGCCGAGCACCGCCGCTACGCCGATGAGCGCCCCTGCGCGTCCGAATGCGCGTCCGCGCTCGCCAGTTGGCGCAGCATCACCGAGGAGGGCGAAGAGCGACGCGCCGAGTACGCCGCCAGTGGCACCGTGGATCACACGCGCAAGAAAGAAGAGCGGCAACGAGTCGGCGAAGGCGTAGACGAGGATCGCCGCTGGGCTGATCGCCAACGCCGCAATCACCACGCGTCGTCGCCCGAGTCGATCGGCGAGCGCCCCGCCGATCGGATCGAATGCGAGGTTTGCGAGCGAGTATGCGGCGATCGCGAGGCCGACAAGCAGGGGGTCGCCGCCGAGCTGCTGCGCCCTCGGCCCCAACACGGGGAGGAGCGCAAAGTTGTCGATGAAGGCGAAGAAGACTGCGGCGTAGATCGCAACGCGGCGCTTGCGGGTGACAGGCGGCAGGTTGCTCATCGCGGAGATCATCGCACACGTTGTCACCGATCGTGCGATCCTCGTTGATATGAATGCTCAAAGAAACTTCACGCTGGTACGAAGCGCTCGGGCACGTCGCCTCTCGCTGCATGTGCATCCGGAGCGAGGCCTTGAGGCGGTCGTTCCCGCTCGTCTCGGCGAGGAGCGCGCACGACGCGAGGCCGAGGCGTTCATTGAAAAGCGCGCGCGATGGATCGACCGCGCGATCGCCGAACTCGCCGAGCGCCGAGCTGCGCTCGGAACCAACGGACTGTTGGAGATCAACGGCACGATCCCGTATGGGGGTCAGGCGCACCATATCGTCGCCGCTGCGGTCGGATCGATCCACGTCAACAACGGTGCGATTGAGGTGCCGGTGGCGATCGCGCGCGACCCTGCGCTGCTGCGTCGACGTCTCAGCGATTGGTTGCGGCGACGCGCTCGTGCGGTGGCAACGCAGATGATCGACGTCTATGCGCCGCAAATGCGCGTCGCCCCAAAGCGGCTGCGCCTCGGCGATCAAACGACGCTCTGGGGGAGCTGCTCTCCCGACGGCACGATCTCCCTCTCCTGGCGGCTAATCCTCGCGCCACCTTCGTGCTTTGAGGCGGTGGTAGTGCACGAGCTCGCCCACCTGCGCTCTCGTGGCCATGGACCACGCTTTCGAGCGGTAGTGGAGCGGCACCTTCCCGACGAGGCGGAGCGCATGCGCGAGTTGCAGCGCATCGCTCCGGCGCTGGGCGCAGTGAAATAGGGAGAAGAGTGGGTGGTGGAGCTGAGGGGATTCGAACCCCTTGCCTCTACAATGCGAATGTAGCGCTCTACCAACTGAGCTACAGCCCCACGGGATCGGCAGGATACCACGAGGGGGGGTAGGCTCCAGCGATGAACCCCCTCGCCCTCGCCGCGCTCTCCGCCCTGCTCTGGGGGTGCACCGACCTCGTCACGACCTACGTTGGCCGCCGTATCGGCTCGCTCCGAGTGGTCGTGATTGCGGTGAGCGTTTCGGCGGTCGTTGCAGGCGGGATGGCGATCGCACGCGGCCTGCTCACCACGCCGCTCGACCCTGAGATCGTCGGCTTGAACATCCTCTTCGGCGTTGGCGCCGGCATCTCCTACATCGCCGTCTTCACCGCCTTTCGCCTCGGCCCGCTCAGCGTCGTGTCGCCCACCGTCGCTGCCTACGGGGTGCTCGCCGCCTTTCTTGCGACGATCTTCCTCGCCGAACGCTTCTCTGGCGCCAACGCGCTTGGGATTCTCGCGGTAGGGGTTGGCATCGTGCTGTTGGGCATTCGCACCACGGGGAGTGGACGCGAACGGCGCGCGAGCCTTGCGAGTCCCGGGGTCGCCTTCGCCCTCGTTGGCCTTGTCTCGTTCGCACTTATCACCGTGCTGCTCACGATCCCGATCCACGCATTCGGCTGGAGCACGGCGATCGCCCTCTCGCGAATCGGCAACCTTGCGACGGTCTGGCTGATCTTTGGGGTGTTGCATAAGCGCCGGAGCGACCTACCGCGCTGGGGGCGCACCGACCTTCTCGGTGAGGGGCAACGCCTTGATCCGAAAGGGATCCTCCTCGCCTCGCTCGTTGGCGTCGGCGACACGGTCGCCTTCTTCGCCTTCGCCGCGGCTCTCGAAAACGGCGCCACCTGGGCCGTCTCGCTGTTGAGCTCGCTCGGCCCGATCGTCGTGGTACTCGGCGGGCTGCTCGGTTACAAGGAGCGCCTCCGCCTGCCACAGGTTGCGGGGCTCGCCTTCGTCACCGTCGGCGTGCTCCTCGCAACCCTTCCGCTCGACTGACCATTCCCGCCCGGTTGACCGACGAGGCGAGACATGGCCGACAGGCCCAGCCCTCGGCCGCTGCAACCAGGCTTGACGATACAGAACATCTGTTCTATCATCGCCTAGGGCGGGGACGCTATCCTCGCGAGGTGTTGCCCCATCTCGGTCTCCGCCCTACTCCTCTCATGACCATTTCCTTCGTGCTCTTCGCCGCTCTGCTCGTCGCCGCCTGCTCTGGGGGCGCGGGAGATAGTCCGTCGCCGAGCTCATCGGCGCAGCAGGTGGGGATTGTCGAGAGCCCATACGGCCGTGTCTGGCTGCGCCTCCCCGCCGACTTTCCGCTTCTCGCCAGTGGTCAGCCGCTGCAGCGCCTCGACATCACGGACGCGAGCGGCGCGATCTGGAGTGCCCTCGGCGTTGACGCGGCGACGCAGTCTGCGGTCGATGGCCTCCAGCGTCTCGGTTGGGAGGTTGCTGCGCCGACAAAGGATGGAGAGGCCCGGCGAATCAGCGCGACGCGTGATGCGGGCGCCTGCCCGCTGACCATCGTTGTCGCGCCGTTCGGCGCCCGAACGTCGCTGGTCGTTTATCTTGGCGAGGGTTGCCCGCAGCCGTAGCCAGCAACCCGTATCTACAACACCGGCAACGGCGATGAGAGGAGCACGATGGCCCCGAAGCTAAAGCGCAACGAGATCGTGCGGCCGCTGCTGCTGATCGCAACCCTTGTCGCGTTGATCGCGCTGTTGGTCTCGCTGCAGGTCGCGGCCGCTTAGCGGCCAGCGCCCTTTCGGCGTTCGGCATCGACGCGTCGTCGCTCGCGTGCTGAACGCGGGCCAGGGCCCGCAGCGCGAAGGAAGCGCCCATACCAACCAGCGAACGCGCCGCCGAAGATCCCCATCACGGCAGCCCCGTATGCGTTGCTCGCAACCGCACCAAGG
>JBPCTG010000049.1:0-7049 GCA_051006395.1 Candidatus Limnocylindrus sp. | reverse complement strand
TTGATCCGAACGGCGAGATCGGGTCGATCTGCACTCACGCGCGCAGCGATTTTTTGTACGTAGAGCGCGGCACCCTTTGGGTCGAGCCAGATGTGCGGGTCGACGCCGTCGTGCGCGCCCCCGGCCGCACCGCTCGCGTCAGCATCGAGATAGATCCAGCCGTCGGAAGCATCGAGCGCCTCGCCAAGGCTGAGAAGTGCATCGCCCCTTTTGCCGGCGGCGTTGAGCAGCTTGCCGATCCAGGCGTCGAGTCCGAGCCCGTTCGCCACGATGAGATCTGCCGAAGCGATGCGTGCAGCGTCGGAGGGGGAGGGCTCGAAAGTATGCACGTCAACGCCCGCCGGCACGATGCTCTCAATCTGTACGGCATCGCCAACTGCGAGCCGCGCAAGATCCGCAAAGACACTCGTTGTTGCCAGCAGCCGATAGGTACCACCGCTCGCTGTCGGCTCTGCGGCCGAACCACAACCAGTAGCAGCGACTGAAATGCAGATCAGTGCGGCGATAGAGCGAATGCGTCGGCGCATCTCACCCCCTCTTTCGCTTGCAGTCACCACATCGGCCGAAGAGCTCAAGCCGATGCGCGTCGATCTTGAATCCGGTGCGTCGCGCCGCCTCGGTGGTTACCGCGTCGATGCCGCAATCGTCGACCTCAGCGATCACGCCACACACAGTGCAAACAAGGTGATGGTGGTGTGACGCTTCGCACGGAACGTAGGCGTGGCTCCCGTCGGGGAGATCCACGCGCTCAACAAGTCGCTCAGCGACGAGAAGATCAAGAAGGCGAAAGACCGTGGCGCGCCCAACCTCAACGCGGCGTCGCCGCGCATCACCTACGAGGTCGGCGGCGGTGAAGTGGCCATCGCGCTTGGCGATCAGCCCCGCCACCGCACGGCGTGGCCCGGTGAGGCGGATTCCCGCCTGGTCGATGGAACGTAAGAGTGCTGACTGCATGCGATCACTCTATCACAACTGAGACTGAGTCTCATCTGATTAGAGCCCCCGAAGTGTTACCAATCCACTCGTTGCCCCCCGTCGTGGATGCGCGCTCGATGCGCGCTCAGCGCTGTTCGTGCCGCCGAGCTTCGATCACGGGGCGGGTGAGCCGCACCAGTTCGAGCGGCGGCTCCACGCCAACCTCACGCAACATCCCGCTCGCGCGATTGGCGGCACGGCGAGATGCCGCAACAGCACCTACCTGAGCGAGCAGCATCGCCAGGCTCTCGGCGAGGTCGGCGTTTGCAGGATCGATGCGTACCGCACGCCCGACGATGTCAATCGCGCGATCAATCTCTCCAGCATCGTGCGCAGCGATCGCCGCGCGCTCCACGGCGGCAACTATTCCCACCTCGATCGCATCACGGTGCTCCGTCGCCCATCCTTCGAATGGCAGGTCCGCGCCGAATGGTCCGCGATAGAGGTCGAGGATCACGTCGAGCTCTTCGGCGCTGGCGCGCCGACGAATTGCGTCGATCCCGCGCAGCGCCGCCGCCGAGTCGAACGAGACAAGCTCCGGATGCATTGAAACGACCTCTGACTCGTGCCGCACATATGCAGCAGCCTCCCCCGTGGGGCGATCGTCATACGCCGGGTCGAGCGCTCGCCTGAGGTGGTAGATCGCTTGATTCAAGGAGTTCACGCCCCCCTCAGGCTCCGCGTCGGGCCAGAGCGCCTCGATCACCTCTTCGCGCGTCGCGCTGTGGCGCGGACGCGTTGCCAAGAAGAGGAGAAGCGCGAGCGACCGAGGCCGAATCTGCGTGCCGTCGAGCCGTACATTTCCCACGAGGATCTCGATCGGCCCAAGATCGCGAACCTGCACCCGCTCCTGGCTCGGATCCGCCGGCGTAGCGCTACGATGGCGCTCAGGCCGCCGCGCCTTCTCACCTCGGCTGATACGCGAGAACGGCTCGGGAGAAAGCTGTAGCGCATCGGCGATTACATGGGGGAGAGACCACCCCTCCCCGCCTAGTTCGTCCTCACTCGCGGGAGCGAGGAGCAACCCTTCACTCCAGAGAGATTCAAGGAGCTCAATGTCTGCTGCGCCCTCGCGCGACGCGAGTCGACGAAGTGTTGGAGCGCTGCCTCCCACTACGTCGCGACGCACGAAGTCGTGAACCTCAAACTCTGGATCTCCTGCGCTCGCCGTAGTCCACGCAGCGACGACTCCGCCGTTACCAGCGGCCGATCGTCGCAGCTCCTCGAGGAGCGTGGGTGCCCCTGTCCAACCACGCGCCTCAGCGATCTGGCGCGCCTGCAGCGGCGAGAGTCGAAGCGCCTGCGCGCCAATCTCAACGACGGAACGTCGCGCCCGTGCCGAGGCGAGACGCAGACCGGCGACCCTCCTGCCGATCAAGATCACTCGTGAGCGATCCGGCGCACGCTCCGCAATCACACGCAGCGTTGCCAACCCTTCAGCCTCGCCGGCGAGACGGTCTGCGTCGTCGATGACGAGTGTCAGGCCACCGCTTAGAGCACCAAGATCGCCGAGCAACGCGGCGATCCCTGCGCCAGTGTCGGCGTTACGACGCATCGCGCGCGCGAGCCTCGGAAGTCGAATCCCTTCGTCTTCGTCGACAGCGAGAGCCAACGCATCGTGAAGATCACGAGCGGCGCGCAGCCAGCGCGTCGGCTCCCCCGACCTCGTGCACCACGATGCGACGGCACTGCTCTTTCCGTACCCCGCGCTCCCTGCGATCAGCGCCAAGCCGCTCGGCGGAAGCGCCGATAGGTGCTCTTCGAGTAGCGGTCGATCAACGCGAACCTGGGCGTCACTCCTCATGGACCCTCCCTATGGAGCCGCAGCGGCGCTGCAGAAGCCCCGTGAGAATGGTGAGCCCCAATCGCGTATCGCCCACGTACCGTCGCTCCACCGACGCATGGCTGCCGCGCACGGTGAGGGCGTATGCTCCTGCGATGAGCGAGCGCCGCCAACTGATCATTGACTGCGACACCGGCACCGACGATGCCGTGGCGCTGATGCTCGCGGCGCTGCACCCGGCGCTCGACCTTATCGGCGTGACGACCGTCTTCGGCAACGCCCCGCTCGAGGCGACGACGATCAACAGCATCTCAACGCTTGACCTTGTCGGCAGGGGCGAGATCCCCGTGCATGCGGGGCTCTCACGTCCGATCGTGCGTTCGGCGTTCCCGTCGCAGCGCCGCTTCACCGCCGACTCCGCAGATGATCCACACGGAACCTGGTTGCCAATTGAACGAAGCGATCGCCCAGCTGCTTCAGCGAAAGCGGTCGAGTGGCTGATCGAAACGTATCGCGCTGCCACGCAGCCGATCACCCTCATGCCGATCGGACCGCTCAGCAACATTGCCGCCGCGGTCGCGCTCGAGCCGAAGTTCGCCGCGTGGGTGCCGCAGCTGATCATCATGGGCGGCGGACACGAGGTGGGGAACGAGACCCCATCGGCGGAGTTCAACATTTGGGCAGACCCCGAGGCGGCGGCGAGCGTCTTCGCTGCAGGATTCCGCGACGTGCTGCTCGTGCCGCTCGACGCAACGCACAAGGCGCTCGTCACCCGCGCGGATTGCTCAGCGCTGGAGGCGCTTGGAACGCCTGCTGGAATCGGCGCCGCCGCGTGCATTCAGAAGCGCGTCGCCGGGTATGAGTACAGCCAGAAGATGGTCGTTCCAGAGTCAGCCCCCGTGCATGACGCGCTCTGCGTCGCGGCGCTCGTTGAGCCGAGCATCGTCACGACACGTCGACATCATGTGGCGGTTGAGGTCTCTGGCGAACTCACTGTCGGCCGAACGGTGATCGACACGCACAGCCGCGGTCGCGAGGATCCGAACGCGGCGATCGCCTTTAACGCCGACGCACGCCGCTTTGTGGCGATGCTGCTGGAGACGTTCGCTGCAAAGTAGCGGCAAAGTAGCGGCGCCCAGCCGCTGCGACGCGCATTAGCGCGTTAGTGTGTTAGCGCGCAGCTACGCGCAAGGCGAGTGGAATGCAGGCGAAGAGGATCAGCGCCGCAAGGGCGAAGAGCGGCGCGGAGCCGATCGCCCCGTAGATCAACCCGCCAGCGAGTGCGGCGATGGCGATTGCGAGCCCGTACGAGACGCTCTGAAAGAGCGCCTGACCGGTCGCCTGCAGTTCATCGGGGACGATCGCGCGAATGCTCAGCACGCTGGCGAGCAACATCCCTGAGTAGCCGATGCCGATGAGGCCGCGTGCGACCACGAGCAACTCGGCTGATGGTGAGAGCGCGTAGATCACGCTGCAGACGCCGAGCCCGAGGAGTCCGATGACATAGAGGGCACGCAAGCCGAGTCTCGCAGCGATCGCGGCTCCGGCGAGGAAGAAGGGTATCTCGACGGTTGCGGCAATGGTTGCGGCGAGGGCCACGTACGACGACCCGTCGCCGCCACCGCTGGCGCGCACGAGCTCTTGGATACGAAGCGATCCGTACGCGTAAAAGAGGCCAGCGCCGAGGTTGGCGAGCAGGCTCAGCACGAGGAACGGCGCGAGCCCGGGCGATCGCTGAAAGGCGAGGCTCGCCGTGCCGAATCGATTCCGCCAGCTCCCCGCAACGGCGATCTCGGCGTTGCCCCCTGGGTATTCGCTGCGCTCCGCTCGCTCCTCGACGGCGAGCCGTTGCTGTCGATCGGCGGCATCAGAGGTTGCTGCGGTAAAGCCGCCGCGCACGCGCAGCCCCGCAGTTCCGAGCAACACCGCAGAGGCGCCAAGGCCGTAGATCGGCCCGATCACGAATGCGCCGCCCGCGGCGACGAGCGCGCCGCTCGCGATGCAGGTGAGCGCGTAACTGCCGCTCGTCATGGCGCGCAACGGCCCCCAGTCGCCGCCATGTTCAGCAAGGTGCTCCATGCCGATCGCGTCGAGGAGTGGGACCAACCCGGCGCCGGCGAATGCGGCGAGCGCCGCGCCAGGGATGCCAGCCGCGGGGCCGAGAGCGAAGAGCACGACCCCTGCCGCCGCCGCAGCGATGGCGAGGCGGAACGCCGCCACGCGGCCGAGCACCGCGTCGGCAAGGTGCCCCCAAACGGGGCCCGCCGCCAAGGCGAGGAGGGAGTTGATTGCTCCGAGCACGCCGATCGCCTCGAGGGGCACGCCGCGGTCGCGGAAGACGATCGTCGTGAAAGGGAGATAGCACGCCTGCATCACGCCGATCACGACGTAGAGGTAGGTGGAGCGGCGCATCCCTGGGTGCGTCAAGGCGAGGAGCATCGCCTCACATTACTTGTTCGCTGTCGCCCCCGTGCTCCACGTGCTCGTCGCGCTTGCGCACAAGATTCTGGAAGCGCGTCTGGTCCTTGAGGAACCAGAGCTGGCTTCGCCCTGTCGGTCCGTTACGGTGCTTCGCAACGCTGAAGTTGATCGTCTCACCCTTCACGTTCGAATCGTCGGTGCGATCACTCTCGCGGTAGAGGAAGATCACCACATCGGCGTCCTGCTCGATCGCGCCCGACTCGCGCAGGTCGGAGAGTCGCGGCTCGGCCTTCTCGCGCATTTCGGTGGCGCGGGAGAGCTGGCTCAGCGCGAGCACTGGAACGCCAAGCTCGCGCGCGAGCGCCTTGAGGCCGCGCGAGATCTCTGAGACTTCTTGCACGCGATTCCCGTCGCGGTTGCTCTGCGAAGGCTGCATCAGCTGTAGGTAGTCGACGATGAGCAGGTCGAGCCCGTGCTCCATCTTGAGTCGGCGCGCCTTGGTGCGCAGCTCCATCACCGAGATACTCGCCGTGTCGTCGATGAAGATCTTCGCCTTTGACAGGATCCCCATGGCATCGGCGATCTTCGGGAAGGCCATGTCATCGATGAATCCGGAGCGAAGGCTGTACGAGTCGATCTTCGTGACGCTCGAGAGGAGGCGGAGCACGAGCTGCTCCTTGCTCATTTCCAGCGAGAAGATGCCGACGCTCTTCCCCTCACGCACCGCGACATGCTCTGCAATATTCAGCGCGAGCGACGTCTTTCCGACCGAGGGGCGCGCGGCGAGAACGATGAAGTCCGACGCCTGTAGGCCCTGCATGATCGTGTCGAGTTCGGTGAAGTTGGTGCGGAGCCCCATGAGCTGGCCGCGATTCTGGTGCAGGCGATCAATCTCGTCGTAGGTAACGTTGAGGAGGCTGCCGAGCGGCACGAAGGTTTGTGCGGCGCGGCGCTCACTGATCGCGAAGAGTTCAGACTCGGCGCGGTCGATCGCCTCAGAGGCGTCGGCCGGATCTTCGTAGCCGATTGAGGCGATGCGTCCGGCGGCTCCGATCAGGCCACGCAGAGTCGCCTTGCGCTCCACGATCCGCGCGTACTGCTTTGCATGCACCGCGGTCGGCGTGCGCGCGCAGAGATCGGCGAGCGCGGCGCGGCCACCCACCTCTTCGATTTGGCCGCGGCGCTCGAGCTCTTCGGAGACGGTGAGGATGTCGACCGGCTGACCGGTCTGGTGCAGCTGCATCACGGCGCTAAACACCTTTGCGTTCGCCGGCTTGTAGAAGTCCGACGCCTTGAGGAACTCGGCGACCTCGACGACAGCGCTGGAGTCGATCAGCAACGCGCCGATCACGGACTCCTCTGCGTCGGCAGAGTGCGGGGGGAGTTGGTCGTTCATGACGCGTATCCTCGCAGGGAGTGCGGCGCACTTCTAGGTGTTTCCCCACGCTGAAAAGGCGATCTCTCCACGAAGTTCATCGGACCGCCATCGCGGCTGTGGATAACTGGGGGGCGCTAGTGGACGCGGCGCATCACGCCGATCAAGACGCCCTGGACCCGTACCTCGTCGTAGAACATCGGCGGGTAGGCTTGATTCGCCGGCTGTAGCCGCACGCGACCGCCTTCGCGGTAGATGCGCTTCAGCGTGACGGCGTTCTCTTCAACCTGTGCGACCACGATGTCGCCATTCTTGGCGACTTGGCTCGGCTTGATCACGACGTAGTCGCCGTCGGCGATCTGCGCGTCGATCATGGAGTCGCCGCGGATCTTCAGCAGGTAGGAGTCGGCGGTCGACATGAACTCGGGGACGGCGAGCGTCTCAGAGCGCTCCTCGTACGCCTCGATCGGGCCACCCGCGGCGATCTGCCCAACG
>JBPCTG010000048.1:0-2900 GCA_051006395.1 Candidatus Limnocylindrus sp. | reverse complement strand
AGCGACCGGTAGTTGTTGCGAGTGGACCGCTCGGCTTTGGCGCTGAGGCGGCGACGCTCATCGACTTGCGCGACGTTGGGCTCTTTGTGGTGCGCACCGCAACGCTGACCGCCCGTCGCGCGGGACTCCCACCACGACTCGTCGAGGTCCCAGGTGGCCTGCTGCATGCGATCGATCGCGAGAATCCGGGGATCGACGAGGTGATCCAGCGCCACGCGTCCGCCTGGCGCGATGCAGCGTGCGCTTTCGCCCTGTCGGTAGCTGCGGGTGATACGGCAGAGCTGAAGCGACTGATGCGCACGGTCGAAGGGCGTGGTGCGCCCCTGGGAATAGACGCCTACGAACTTGATCTCACCGCCCCATGCGACACGCTCGACGGCGCACCATTCGAGTCGTCACTCGATGAGGCGGCGCGGCTCATCGATGTCGCCCGCGAGGCGACCGAGCTACCCCTCATCGCCAAGATCTCACCGACTGCGACGAGCGTGGTGCGCCTCGTCGCCTATTTTGCTGATGCGGGAGCAGACATCGTATCGATCAGCGGATCACCGGTCGGCTTCCTCCCCGATCGCGCACGTCGGGGTGCGGCGCTCGCCGCCGGGAGCGGGCGGCTCTCTGGGCCGCTCATTCGTCCACTCGCACTCGCCGCGGTCGCCGAGGCGGCGCAGGTTGGCGCGCTGCCGATCATCGGCGGCGGCGGCATCGGCTCACCGGCCGACGCGCTCGATTTCCTCTCCGCGGGGGCATCGGCGGTGAGCGTCGGAAGCGCCCTCTGGGCTGACCCTGGACTCCCCGGTGCAATCGCCGAATCCGCACGCCGCGCCGCAGCCTCGCGCGGCGCACCGCGCGTCACCGATCTCGTTGGCGCCGCGCTGCGCGATAGGCTGAGGCCATGAGCAGCCGCAGCGAACCACTCGTGCCGCCGCGCGAGCCGCTGCACGCCCCAGAGGGTTATCCGGCGAACGCAGTCGATCCACTGGACGAGGAGCTCGCAGCGCGTCGCGTCGAAGGGCTGCTGCTCGCGACCGGCGCGCTGCAGCGCGGTCACTACCTACTCAAGAGTGGGCGACACAGCGATCGCTACTTGGAGAAGTGGTCGCTCTTGCAGTTCCCCGAGGCGGCGGCGGAGATCTGCGCGATCATCGCAGCGCGCGCCCTGGCGCTTGCGCGCGCAACGGCAACGGAGATAGATCTGGTGGTGGGGCCAACGACCGGGGGAGTCCTCCTCGCCTACGAGGTCGGTCGACTGCTCGGCGTGCGCGGCATCTTCGCCGAGGAGGTACGCGGCGACGGCGAGCCGCGACGAGAGTTCCGCCGCGGCTTTCACATTCCACCCCGCGCGCGGGTGCTCCTCGTCGATGACATCCTGACGACGGGCGGCTCGCTGCAGGCGCTCCTTCCGCCGCTCTATGCGGCGGGGGCGCATCCGATCGCCGCCGCGGTGCTCGCCAACCGCACGCCATCAATCACCGCGATCGAGTTGCCGGGGCATGAGCCGCTGCCACTCATCGCTGCGCTGACGCTCGACATTGCGTCGTATGAAGCCGAGAGCTGCCCGCTCTGCGCGAAGGGGGAGCCGATCGGCGCCCCAGGGAGTACTGGCCGCTAGTTTCTATCGAGCGGAGCTACTCGAGCTCTGCGAGCGCAGCGTCAAGTTCGGCGAGAGTGACGACGCCGTCGTATGAGCGGATGATCACTCCATCGCTGCCGACGGTGTAGACCCACGGCTCGACGGGGATGCGCCACGCCCCTGCGATCGGATTCGGGCTCAGGCGCCCACCCTGCATGACGGGAAGCGGTCGCTGGCCGTCCCACGCCATCACGTACGGCTCGACGTGAATGATTTCGACCTTTGGATGTAGCGCTGCTGCCTCTTTCACAATCTTCAACGTTGGGCCGCACGCTTGTGAGGTGCAGAATGCTGGAGAGGCGAAGACGATCATGAAGGGGCGCTTCGCCGCGAGCAGGTCGGCGGCGGAGCTGCTGTAGAGGCGATTGAGCGGCGTTGGGTCGGTGCTGACCCCGGCAACTCCATGTGGATCGTCGGCGGCGATCGGCGTCGCGATGGTCGGCGCCTTATCGCCGGGGCGTAGCTCGATCGGTGTTCCAAGCACCGGGGCCGCGAAAGAAATACGCACCGCGGCTCCAGTCGCGTCGCTGCCCATAATGAGGAGGCCAAGCTCGCGCGTTGCAGGAGGAATGAGGGCGGAGCCGATGAAGAATCCACGCACCTTCTCAATCGACCAGGCGAAGGGCATTGAGAGACCATCTGCAAACGGAGTGCAGCCATCAGCGCCGAGGTCGTAGAGGGAGGCACTGATCTTCCATGTGGGATCGCCGACTGGAAAGCCAGCAGAATCTGCAAGGGCGAGGATCAGGCGCGCCTCGCCAACGGCCAAATACTGGTTGTTTGCGAGACTCGGGAGTTGCCCTGTGGAGGTTGTCATTCCTGGCGCCGGCCACGCATCGAGGCAACCAGTCCGCGCACCCGTAGCGCCGCCGCCAGGCGTTGGCATTGATGGTGAGCCGCTTGGTGTGGCCGATGGGGCGCAGGCGGCGAGGATCAGTGCGACGACGAGGGCCAGCAGCGCAGCGGTCCGAAGGTTTCGCATGGAGATCACCTTACCGCAGCGGCGGCGCACGATGCGTATCGCTTGACGATATGATTGGCGCGTGCAGACCTTCCGCAGGATCCTCATCACCCTCCTTGCTGCAACCGTCGGCCTTGTGGTGGTCGGCGTCATCGTGCGGGCCACCGAGTCGGGGATGGGTTGCCCCGATTGGCCGCTCTGCTACGGGCAATTGATCCCACCGCTCAACGACTACAAGGCGTGGCTCGAGTGGATCCATCGCACCATCGCTGCGGGGATCGGGCTGATCGCCCTCGCCCTCGTCGTCTC
>JBPCTG010000047.1:0-1930 GCA_051006395.1 Candidatus Limnocylindrus sp. | reverse complement strand
CACGCTTCCCGCAATCGCGAGGAGCAGTGTTGGCCTGCGGAGCGGCGAGATCGGCCCGAAGTCGGGGTCAGCCATGGGCGGAGTCTAGGGGGTGTGCGGGGGAGTGTGGTGCGCTCGACAGGATTCGAACCTGCGACCTTCTCCTTCGGAGGGAGACACTCTGATCCACTGAGCTACGAGCGCGCTGCAGGATCGGGAGTCTAGCACCGGCGCATCGCCCTCTTTCGTGAGGAGACTGGGCAGAAAAGTAAATCAGGCGATCCCCCGTGAAGGGAATCGCCTGAAGCCGATCCGCTTGAGGAACGAACAAGTCAGTTCCGCAGCTACGCTCGAAGAGCATCTATCACGTCGCCTAAAGCGACTACCCTAACCCACCTACCCATGGCCTTCGAACAAGAACAGCTGCGCTCAGGATAGCGCGCGAAGGGTTCGATTCCAATACCCCGGCGAGGGAATTTTGCGCTCAGCGCTCAGTCTCGGATCGACACCTTCGTCATTGTTACAGGCTCGACAGGTCGGTCGCCAGGCCCCGAGGCGCCCGCCGCGATGGCGTCGACAACGCTGAGTCCAGCGAGCACCTGCCCGAAGACGGTGTACTTCGGGGGGAGCTGCGGAAGGTCCTGCAGGCAGATGAAGAACTGGCTGCCGTTCGTGTTTGGCCCCGCGTTCGCCATGGCCACAGTCCCGCGCGCGTAGCCGAGCGTCACCGGCTCATCCTCAAAGGTGTAGCCAGGACCGCCGCGCCCCGTGCCATCTGGGTCACCGCCCTGGATCACGAAGCCCGGGACGACACGGTGGAAGATCACCCCGTCATAGAAGCCCTTCTTCGCAAGGGTCGAGAAGTTCCCCGCCGCCTTCGGTGCGATCTCATCAAGAAGTTCGAACTCGATCGTTCCAGCGGTGGTCTCAATCACGGCGGTGGCCATCTGCTCTCCTTGCGGCACTGCCGCACTGGTCCGCGCCGGCTGGCGCCTGCGTCGAGAAGGATTGTAGCGGCTAGGGGGCGCTCGGCCCGCTCGTCGCGGAGATGATCGTTACCGGGTCGATCGGTCGATCGCCACTATCGCGCTCGACGGCTGCAATCACATCGACCACATCAAGGCCAGAGACGACCTCGCCGAGAATGGCGTACGTGCGCGCGCTCTCGAGCGGCCCCGCCGCAGCGTCGTCGAGCACGATGAAGAATTGACTCCCCTGTGAATCTGGCGCAGCGGTGCGGGCCATCGCAAGGGTCCCTCGCTGATAGCTGCCGATGACCGGCTCATCTTTGATTGAATAACCAGGGCCACCCATGCCTGTTCCTTGCGGATCTCCGCCCTGGATCACGAAGCCGGGGACGATGCGATGGAAGATCACGCTGTTGTAGTAGCCGCAGTCAACGAGCGCCAAGAAGTTTCCAACGGCGATCGGTGATAGGTCGGCGCTAAGTCGCAATACGATCGTTCCCTTCGAGGTGACCATGGTGACGTCACGCGTTGTGCCAGCAGCAGCGGCAGCCGGCTGGCTCGTTGGGCAGCCGCTTGCGGCACCGCTCGACGATGGTGTTGTATCGCCGCCTGAGCAGGCGGCGACGGTAAGCGCCAACGCTACTGCAGCGAAGGACAAGCGGGTGATATGCGTGATCTGCATGAGCAGATCTTACACGCGACTACTGCGCAACGTCGCCTGCGCGTTGCGCTTCGCCAAAGTCGATCGCGCCGGAGAGGAGCGCCTCGCCAAGAATGAGCGACGAGACGCCTGCGTCGCGCAGGCGACGCACGCCGTCGAGGGTTGTGACGCCGCCGGCGACGCTCAGCTCTATCGACGGGAGCCGCGCGGCGAGCCTGGCGAACGCGGCTGCCTCTGCCGCGTCGCCACCGTGCGCGAGCACCACGCGAGCAACCCCTGCAGCGACCAATTCATCAAGGAGCTGCTCGGCGCTCGGTGCCGC
>JBPCTG010000046.1:0-2000 GCA_051006395.1 Candidatus Limnocylindrus sp. | reverse complement strand
GCTGTGAGCGCGGTGCGCGCCCTCGGCTACGGCGAGAACGCGGCCGCGGCGCTCCTCTCACGCGGTGTCGCCGAGATGGTTCGCCTCACCGAAGCGTGCGGCGGACGTGGCGAAACTGCGTGTGGCCTCGCTGGGGTTGGGGACCTCGTCCTCACCGCTTCGAACACCGGTTCGCGTAACGCGCGCTTCGGCGCGCTCCTCGCATCGGGCGAGAGCGTTGCTGCGGCCGTCGCAACGATCGGCGCAACCATTGAGGGGATCCCCACAGCGCATGGCGCGCTCGCCCTCGCCGCGCGCCTCGGCGTGGAGCTGCCGATCACCGCGGCGGTCGTCTCGGTGCTTGAACATGGCACCCCCGTTGCCGCCATCGCCAAGGGACTTCTTGGCCGCAGCCCCGCTCGTGAGTGGCGCTAGGTTGTTCCTGAGGGGCTGGTAGACTCCCGATCCGACCCCTGGGTCGGCGTCGGGGCGTAGCGCAGCTTGGTAGCGCGCTTGCATGGGGTGCAAGAGGTCGCAGGTTCGAATCCTGTCGCCCCGACCACAGCTTCTGCACCGCACAACGTCCTCGGTTCCGCGCGCTACGCTTAGCCAAGGAGGTCACATGCCAGCGATTGAGCAGCTCACGCGGATCGAGCCGGTGCACTTGGCACGGCTGAAGGCGCACGGTCTCTTCACGACGGGGCTGCTGCTCGAGCGCACTGAGACGCCGACGCGGCGCCAGACGCTCGCCGACCAGACCGATGCGAGCTTGGCAGATGTGGCGGAATGGCGCGATGAAGCGCTCCTATTGAACCTCGCCTTCTTTGGTCCCACCGAGCACGAGCTGCTCGCGCAAATCGGCATCACCGGGGTGACGGCGCTCGCAGCCACAACGTGGGAGGCGTTCGAGTCGGCGGTGCTGCGCGCGGCGGCCGATCTTCACTACGCAGTTCCTGACCGCCTTGCAGTGCGCTCGTGGTGGGAGCAGGGCCAGGTCCTCGTCGAGGCGTGATCGCCGTTCAGGCGGCACTCGTGCGGCTTCTCTTCGCGGCGGCAGTCGCAGCGCTCCTCCTCGCCGCTGCAGTTCTCGTCTTTTTACTTCCGCCAGTCGTACATCTCTTGCTCGATCTAAGCGGCGCGCCTGCCGTGCTCGGTAGCGATGCGGCCACGGCCCATCAGCTCTCCGATGCGCTCGTGTTCGACCTGCTGCGCGGCGGTGGTTTTGACGTGCCGTACAACGGCGAGGCGCTACTCAGCGCCGCGGAGCGAAGCCACCTCGTTGATGTCGGCGCGCTGCTTCGCGCGGTGATCGCAATTGGACTGCTGGGCGGCGCGCTTCTCGTTGCGACGATCCAACGCTCTGGCGGCTTTGCAACCGGGGCGGGGCGGCTGCTGTTAGGGAGGGCGCTTCGCGATGGTGCGCTGCTCCTCGCGGGTGCTGCCGCGGCTGCGGGCCTCGCCTTTACGGTGGCATTCGAGGCGACATTCACCCTCTTTCATGAGCTCCTCTTTGCGACTGGCACCTGGACGTTTAACCCCACGACCGATCGACTCGTGCTGCTCTACCCCGACGACTTTTGGATTGCGGCATCGCTCGCCTATTGCGGCGCCCTCATTGGCGCCGGCGGTACGGCGTTTGTGATCGGTCGCAGGGTCATCGCGCCACCAGAATGATGCGCCTCGACGACCTCCTCGCCGAGATCCTCGGTACTGCTGTCGCACTCCCTGCGGAGAATGTGGAGTGGCGGAAGGCGTCGGTTGGCGTGCTCCTTGGCCGGCACCTTGCCGCACCGATCAGCGCCGCGTTCGATCTGCCGCGCGTCGACGTATCGGCGATGGATGGCTGGGCGGTGCGCAGTGGCGACCTCGCCGCAGCCACCGCGGAGAACCCAATAGTGCTGAAGGTGATCGGCGATGCTGCTGCGGGCCGTAGCGGCGCGGAGTTGGTTGTTGCACCTGGAGATTGCGTGCGTATCGCCACAGGTGCGCCGATTCCGCGCGGCGCCGACGCCGTGGTGGTT
>JBPCTG010000045.1:0-4151 GCA_051006395.1 Candidatus Limnocylindrus sp. | reverse complement strand
GGCTCAACGACCTGCTTGGTGCGCTCCATCGCGAAGCGCAGGCCGCCGAGGATCTCTTCGTCGGGGAGGGTGACGATCCCATCGAGGAGCGATGCGGCGAGCGGCAGCGTCCAGCTGCCAGCGTACGGCGCGCCGAGGCCGTCGGCGATCGACTTCGGGGTCACCGGAACGATGGCGCGAGCGTCGACCGCCTGCTTCACCGCTGAGGAGCCGTCGGGCTCAACGCCGTAGATGCGAATCGACGGCTTCAGCCCCTTCAGTGCTACTGCGGCGCCGCAGAGCATGCCGCCGCCCCCGAGCCCGCCGATCACCACGTCGGCCTCAGGGAGCTGATCGAGGATCTCGGCGCCAAGGGTGCCGTGTCCAGCGATTACGTATGGGTCGTCGAAGGGGTGCGCGTCGATGCAGCCGTGCTCGGCGATCAATGCATCCTTGAGGACGCCCGCCTCGCCCATGAGACCGTCGACGAGATGCACCTCTGCGCCGTACGCCTTGCAGGCCGCGATCTTTGCGGGGACGGCGCTCTTCGGCATCACGACGCGCACGGGGATGCCGAAGCTGCGGCCCGCCCATGCATACGCGGCGGCGGCATTGCCGGCGCTGAAGGTGATGATGCCGCGACGCTTCACCTCCTCGATGCCGAAGTGATCGATGAGGGCGACGACGCGATTGAGCATGCCGCGCACCTTGTAGGAGCCGGTGTGTTGCAGATGTTCCGACTTGAGTCGCACCCGACCATCGCCGATCACGATGCCGGTCGATCGACGCAGCGCGTCGGCGGCGCCGGCGGACGAGAGGAGCGGGGTCAGGTGAAGGCGCCCCTCGGTACGCGCAGCGGCGGCCTTGACCGCCTTCAGGTCCATGGTGAAGGTCTTTCCGCTTACGGGGTCGATCGTGGGGAGCGGTAACGTCGTGCTCACCCACGCAGAGTAGAGCATCGCCGCGCGCCGAACCGCTACCGTGGCAACGATGGCTGATCTACTTATTCGCCGTGCGACGCTCGACGAGGTGCTGCCGCTGCGCGCCCTGGTGCTGCGCGCAGGTGGCCCCGTCGAGAGCGCACGGCTCCCTGGCGACGATCGTGGTGAGGGTATGCACTGGAGCGCTTGGATCAACGGCGAGATCGTAGCCTGCACCTCGCTTTACACCGTCGAGCGCGACGGCGTGCGGTCAACACAACTCCGCGGCGCGGCGACGCGCGAGGGTCACCGCGGCATGGGGGTCGGCGGCAAAGTGATCGAGGCGGCTCTCGCCGCGTGGCGCGAGACTCCACCGGTGGTGCGCCCACTCTGGTGCAACGCCCGCATCGCCGCGCGTACCTTCTACGAACGCCACGGTTTTCTGCCGATCAGTGAACCGTTCGACGTTGAAGGGGTTGGGCCACACATCCGCATGCAGCTGCATGAAGAGTCTGTTCCGGGGAGTGGCGCGTGATCGGTGCGCTGCTGGGGATCTCCGCCGCACTCTCATGGGGCGGGGGTGACTTCGCTGGGGGTCTCGCCAGTCGGCGACTCCCCACGCTCCTTGTTGTCGTTGTGAGCCAGGCCGCAGCGCTCGCCCTACTCATGCCACTCGCCCTGCTCTTTGGTGGTGAACTGCCGAACGGTCGCGATGCGATCGCGACCGCGATCGCTGGGATCGCTGGTGGAAGCGGCGTTGTGCTCCTCTATCACGGCTTTGCCCACGGAAGGATCTCCATCGTCGCGAGCATCGCCGGAACCCTTGCTGCGCTCATCCCGGTCGCAGCGAGCATCGCGGCAGGAAACATCCCAGCGCCGCTGCGCCTGTTCGGATTCGTTTGCGCGATGATTTCGATCGTCATCGTTTCTGCAACTGGCGACAGTTCGTCGGGAGAACACGACCATCAGTCGAGCGGGAGCGCCGCGCGTGGCGGTGCGATCTATGGGCTTGTCGCCGGACTCTGCTTCGCAACGTTCAGCCTTGTCTTCAGCACCACGACAACGGGGGGAACGATCTGGCTCCTCACCGGCCTGCGCGTTGCAAGCGTTACAGCGCTCCTCTTGCTCTTCGCCGGCGCTGCGCTAACGCGACGCCATGCGCCAGGGATGGAAACCCTGCGGCCCGGTGCGATCCCCGCGACGATGGGCGCGCGACTAAAGCTGGCAGCGCTCCTGCTTGTTGCAGGTGGCGGAGATTCGCTCGGCAACCTCTTCTTCCTCCTCTCGTCACAGGAGAGCGGTGTTGCCGTTGCCGCAGTCTTCACCTCGGTGGCACCTGTAACGACGGTGGTCTTCGCCGCTGTACTGCTCAAGGAACGCGTGCGACCACTGCAAGCGGTTGGTATCGCGCTCGCCGCAATTGGCACCGTTGCGATTGCGCTGGGGGGCGTACCTCTCTCCTAAAGCTCACCGTAAGCACGCAGTAACAAAAGCGTCTAGACTCCGCCTCCCATGAGCGATCAACCCTCCGCCGAACTCACGACCCTTCGCCTCGACCCGCAGAACGGCGTGCTCGAGGTTGGTGGTCGCACCGTGCACCTCACGAGCGTTGAGCGCCGCCTCATCGCCCTCCTCTACTCGCGTCTCGGTGATGCGCTGACCCATCGCGAGATCCGCACCGAGGTGTGGGGGGCGGGATGGGTCGGGGGTGATGAGGCGCTTCGCGTGGCGATCAATCGCCTGCGCAAGAAGCTCGAATCAAATCAGCGCCGCCCGAAGGTGCTGCTCAGCGTTCGCGGCGTCGGCTACCGACTCGTCGGCACGCGCTAGCGCGCTGGCTCCCGTGGGGCTAGAGCCCCATCAGTAGCGGCTTTAGCAGCTGGCTCTCGATGACGAGCGCCGTGTAGGCCATCGGCAGGCTCGCAAAGAATCCAAGCGCGGTGGACCACCCAGATCTCCCGACGCTGCCGTCGGCACGTGGTTGCGGCACCACGAGATAGGTGAGCAGGCTCCCGGCAGCGACGGTGCCGAGTACGACGAGCGCCGCTGCCTCGGTGCGGGCATCGTTCACCACACCACCTGATCGGATCATGCGCTCGACGTGCACGTCGTAGATCAAATACGCGACGGTGAGTGCCGTGGCGGTTATTCCGTTTGCGAGCACCGCACGAAAGACGGGCCGCGGCGCATGCTGAATTTGAAAGATGCGACGAGCGAAGAATCCGCGCGGACGCGGTGTGCCGCCAACCTTCGAAGGGCGGTCAGCCATGCAGGATGTCGATCTTCGGCCGCTTCGGCAGCGTTTCGGGGGTGTGCGCTGCAAAGAGGGTGATCAGTTCGACCATGCGCGCGACCTCTTCGTCGGTGTTCCAGAAGCCCCAAGAGGTGCGCAGCGCGGGGTCACTCGCCGGTGCCCCTTCGGGGGTGCCGGGACCAGCGAGAAGCGCCGGAAGGCCGGGGACGCGACGAACGATCGCGAAAGCGCGCGCGCCGAGCTCTTCGACGAGTTGGTGGGCCTCCCAACCGCGAATCCTGAGCGCGACAATCTGGCTCCGTTGCTCGGGGCGGGCGAGGGGTTCGACGCCGTCGATCGCGGCGATCGCCGCGGAGAAGTTCCCTGCGAGCCGGTCACCCCGAGATGTTGCCCAGGGGAGTCCAACCTGCATTGCCAGCCAACCGGCGGCGCGCGCCGCGCCGACGAGATCGGGGCGCGCGAATCCCGACGTCTGCATGCGACGGGCATCGTCGCGCAGTCGCCCTACGCCGTTCATCGGCTGATCGGCGAAGGCGAGGAAGCCGCCGATCACCGGGCTGAATCCGTTCGGACCAAGCGCGCGGCTCGAGAGGCGCACTCCGGCGAGTCCTTCGATGCCGAGCAGCCACTTCTGCGACGGGAAGGCGAGCAGATCTGGATCGAGCGTGTCGATCGGATCGATGCGGGCGCCCACCGACTGCGCGCCGTCAAGAATCGTCAGCGCGCCGGTCTCTCTTGCGCGCTCTAGGATCGGCGCGACCGGCATGACGCGTCCGCTGATCCAGCTGACGCGCGAGATGATCGCGAGACGCGTTGGCGACTCGAGGAGCGGAAGGGTACGCGCGACGAACTCTTCGTCGCTGAGCGGCCTCCCAGCACCGTCGCGCGCTGAAACGGTGACGACTTCTACGCCGCTCCGTTGCGCCAGCAGCGCGATGCTGCCGCGCACCGCCGGGTACTCCTCGTCGACAAGAAGGATGCGGTCGCCACGTTGGAGC
>JBPCTG010000044.1:0-1690 GCA_051006395.1 Candidatus Limnocylindrus sp. | reverse complement strand
GACGGGCGGTCAGCGTTGCGGTGCGCACCACAAAGAGCCCAACGTCGCGCAAGTCGATGAGCGTCGCCGCCTCAGCGCCAAAGCCGAGCGGTCCACTCGCAACAACTACCGGTCGCTCGAGACGCAGCGGCGCGCGCGCTCCCAGCTCCACCGCAAGATCGATCGTTGCGGCGTTCAGTCGCTCAGGGGCTGCTGGAGCGGAGGATTTCGCGCGGCCTTCCATTGATCGCGGTGTTGGGTGCACTTTGGTGCGACGACGCGGCGGCACTACTCAGCTCCTCTGCTACGAAACTCGCTCATCGGAATCGCCGGACCTTCGCGGCAGAGGCGTAGGTCGCCCGAGCGCGCCGGCAGGGTGCAGCCGCCGCAGACGCCACTCCCGCAACCGATCTCATGGGTGAGGAGGAGCTGCATCCAGCTACCGCGGTTCGCTCCGCCTTTGGCGCGTGCTCCCGCATTCGCCGCGGAGCGATCCAGTCCACGACGCGCCTGGGCAGCGTCGTAGGCGCCGGCGAGGAGTGCCGCCGATCCCGCTGCGAACGATTGATCTGCCCACGACGCATAGCTCGCGATAAGGTCGGCGGCGACGCCAGCGTGACCGAGGCTGCCGTCTGCAGTCGCAACAACGAGCTCGATCTGCTCAGGAAGGAGGCTCGCCGGCGCAAGATCGTGCGCGCTCTGCGCCTCTTGGATGAACACTACAGAGCGGCCTTCGGCAACGGCCGAAATGGCAAGGAGGCGCAGCCAAGCGAACCCTTCGGTGTCAGAGACAAGCAGCAAGTTCGACCCCTTTGCGTCGAGAGCGATCGGTCGTCCGATCGGGCCGACGAGCGTCAGCGCATCGCCGACGCGCAACTCGGCAAGCGAGTCACGGCCGCCGTCGGCGCGTGGTTGCAGCGCCACCTCAACGCTGCCGCGCAGTGGATCGACCTTCGTAACTGGTGCAACGCGTCGAAGGCGATAGCCACCCGCCTCGGCGCGAACGAGATGCAGTGCATGACCAGGACGAAGGCCCGCAACGAGCGTTGGGGCACGCAGCTCGAGGGTGGTGCGCCCGGGGGCGAGCTCTCCGATGGCGAGGATGTTCGCCGCGACGGGCGCAGGGCCCATCGGCGCGTTAAACCTTGGCGCCGTGGTCACCGGCGACGCCGAGCCCAGCGATGATCGCGCCGGTCGGTCGCGACTTGAGCCCTGCCGCGCTGCGGAGCGCCGCTTCGATGCGATCGTACAGATCGGCCGACCCCCAGAGCTCCACGATCTCCGCGGCGCTCACGCGATCAAGGCTCGAGCGACCGCGCCCCGATGAGGAGATGACGCGGAACGAAAGATCGCCGTCGAGGATCAGCTGCGGCGCCTTGACGCTCCCCGCAAGGATGAGCGGCGCGACGACGAGGAGGATCGGGCGATGGCCGTTGAGGTAGCGGCGGAGTTGATCCGCGGCGCGCTCCACGGCGGTAAGGCTCTCTGCACCCGCCGCCTCAGCCGCGTCGGCGGCGCGGCGCGCCAACTCAGGAGAGAGCGTTGTGCGATTCGGTGCGCCGCGCTTCACTGCACTCTTCTTCGCGGCGGGCTTTTTTGCTGCCATCAGCCGCGGTACTCCAAGTCGCGCGAGAGTCGCTCGCGCAGGAACATGGAGTGGTGTCGCTCTAACATCCACTCGCCGGCACGGTGGCCGAGTGCGCGTGTCGAC
>JBPCTG010000043.1:0-1078 GCA_051006395.1 Candidatus Limnocylindrus sp. | reverse complement strand
GCGCCTCATCGAGTTGAGCCGCGAGGGCGAGTATGGTCGCAACAAGATCAACCAGTACACCCGCTATCTGACAGTGCCGCTTGCAGCGCTGCAGAGCTACGCCTTCCTCGCCCTCCTGAACAGCCAGTCGGTCCTCAAGACAACCTTCGACCTGGCGAGCCCTGAGACGCTGGTGCAGATCGTGATCCTTACGACCGGCTCCCTCCTCTTGATGTGGATCGGCGAGCTCGTGACGGAGCGCGGCATCGGCAATGGGATCAGCTTCATCATCTTCGCCGGGATCATCGGCCGCGTGCCCGCCGCAATTCAGGAGTTCTTCTCCGCACCCGATATTGCGGTGCTCCTTGCCTTCGTCGCCGTGGGCGGCGCGGCGGTGGCCGCGATCATCTTCATCACCGAGGGGCAGCGTCGGATCCCTGTCGAGTACGCGAGCCGTGTCCGCGGCAACCGCGTCTATCAGGGCGGTCGCACCTTCCTGCCACTCAAGGTGAACCAGGCGGGGGTGATCCCGATCATCTTTTCAATGAGCATCCTGCTCTTCCCGGCGCAGATCGCCGGCTACTTCACTGCCTCCGCGGTGACATGGGTTGCCGAGGGCTCAAAGTGGATCGTCGCAACGCTCGGGCCACAGAACGAGATCGTCTACCTGCCGCTCTACTTCTTGCTCACCGTCGCCTTCACCTACTTCTATACGGCCTTCACCTTTAAGGCCGACGAGACGGCGGACCAGCTGCGCAAGAATGGCGGTTACGTGCCAGGAATTCGACCAGGCGCGCCGACCGAGGAGTACCTCGGCAAGGTCGTCACGCGCATCACGCTGCTCGGCTCGCTCTTCCTCGGTCTCGTTGCGGTTTCGCCGTACGCGCTCGGTGCGCTCTTTGGCAACCTTGGCGGCCTGAGCGTGAGCCTCGGCGGAACCGGGCTTCTCATCGCTGTGAGCGTCGTTGTCGAAACCATGAAACAGCTTGAGGCGCAGATGCTCATGCGGAACTACGAGGGATTCATCAAGTGATCCTCGTCCTTCTCGGCGCCCCAGGCGCAGGGAAGGGGACGCAGGCCGAAGCACTCGCTGCGGCCA
>JBPCTG010000042.1:0-5299 GCA_051006395.1 Candidatus Limnocylindrus sp. | reverse complement strand
AAGCATCCGCTTCGCCTCCGCGCCAATTGCCAGCACCTTGCGCGACTTCATCTCGACTGCGACCACTGAGGGCTCGCTAATGACGATCCCCTGTCCGGCCACGTGCACGAGCGTGTTCGCGGTGCCGAGGTCGATCCCGACGTCGCGCGAGAAGAGGCTGTAGAGGCGGTTGAGCATGGGTCGGATCGTAGCACCCGACCTCGTGGGGTTCCTCCCCTCACCAGGTGGCTAGGCCCCCTCGCGCTCCGCCCCCCAGATCGACCCTCGCAGCGTGCGAATGCTCGCCCAGCGACCGTGTCCGAGCACAAGATGATCGAGAAACTCGACGTCGAGAAGGCGAGCGGCGGCGAGCACCTCGGCGGTGAGTCGCAGATCTTCGTCGGAGGGTTCCGGGTCGCCGCTCGGGTGGTTGTGCACCAGCGCGAAGCCGACGCCACCGTGATCGAGCACCGGGCGCAGCAGCTCGCCGATGCGCACGCTCGTTCCAGTCGCTGTGCCTACGTAGACCCTCCGCAGCGCCAAGAGCCCATTACGCCCGTCGACGATCGCCACGTGCAGCTCCTCTTTCGTCGCGCGCCCGAACACAGGGAGCGTGATCGCGGCAAGGTCCGCTGGCGATTGCACGCGTGTCCGATCGGCTGGCCACCAAGCTGCGATTCGTCGCGCAACATCGAGCGCAAGGGTGACGCGTTCTGCATCGTCGGAGTCGACGCCTGCACGCATGAGTCGCTCCAAGAGCTCTGGGTGAAAGAGTGAGGCTGCACTCCCCTGAGCCGCGCTGATCGCAGCGACGCGCACCGGGTCCCATCCGACGAGCCTTCCACCAAGCGCATCGGCAATTGCCCCGAAGAGCTCGCGCTCGTGTTCCCCTATTTCTACTAATTGTCCTTCAGATAATGGCCCTTCAGAACTTTCGGCGCGGTCGGTGCCGTCGAGCGTAGCTGTCGCGATGATGCTCATCTCGCCTCCAAACTTCGGGTTGGCGTCCCCGGAGTCACAGCGAGCCCGCCGTTCTCCCGCTGCGATCCGGAGACGACGTGATCTTCACCGAGACGACGTAGCGGGCGCGTTTCCACAACGCGCGGTGACGTGCGGCGCTATCCCGACGCGACGTTTGCGATGAGCACGATGACCAAGTTGTAGCTGGCGTGCAATACGATCGGCGCGAGGAGTGAACGGCGGCGAACCCAGAGCCAACCGGTCGCAAGGCCGAGCGGGATGCGCACGAGAAGTGCGATCCCTGCGGCGGTGAGCGCCTCTCCAGCAGTGTCTCCGCCAACTCCAATGGTGTGCGCAAAGGCGAAGATAAGCGTCGAGAAGACGATTGCGCGACGCGCTCCAGATTGCCTCCCCCACGCCCTCGCGATCACGCCGCGGTAGAGCAACTCTTCACCGGGCGGCGCGACGATTACCGCAGTAACCAGGTTGAGTGCGAGCCGCACCTCGAAGCCGAGGCCCTCAGCGCCTCCTGATTCGATGTTCGCCGGTGGCAGTGGAGCACTCGGCGAGACTCCCGTGACGAGCACAAGGATGCCCGAGGCGACGATCGCCGTTACGACGCTCGGCACGAGGAGGACGAGGCCCCAGGCAACGTCGGCGATCCACCCGCCGCGTCGCTGCGCAGGCGGAAGCGCTCCCTCGCTCGCCCCGGCGCTCGATGAGAAGGCGAAGAGATCACGCCAGCGTGCAGCGCCCGTGCCCACAACGAGCAGAGCGATGGCTGCGGTCGAAGTGATACCTGTTGCGAGGGCAATGATCAGCGTAAAGAGCGAAGAGTCGATCGTCGCAAAGGGATCAGCGAGATTGAGGAGGAGGCCGATGAGCGCCCCGGCGACGGCCGCCCAACCGAGGGTGACAAAGAAGATCAGTACGGGCCCAGGGCCACGCCATCCGGTCTGCGGGGTGTCGACATGCCGCTGTAGCGCAGATGCGCCGGCGAGGCTCGTGAGGCCGAGGGTCAGCAGCGTGACGCCGACGATAAAGACGATCGGCCCTCCACCGGCGACCCCCGCTACGGAGAGTGAGGCGCCGAGGAGTGAGCCGACGAGGCCGATAAGGTGGAGCGCTGGCGCCTCTCGACCCTCGAGCGAGAAGAGTCGCTGCGCCACTGAAGCCCTCGAATTTCCGCGCGCGGCGTCGCTACGGCGTCGCTGCGCCGGTAAGGTCGGCGAGCGTAGCGAGCACCTTGTCGAGCTCGGCGATGCGCTGCCCGTAGGAGGCAAAGTCTCCCGCACGCAACGCATCTTGCGCCTGCGCAAAGAGTTGTGAGGCGCGTGCGACGAGGCCAGCGACATCTTTCGGCTCAGCACCGCCCGTACCTGGGTCAACGACTCCGCCACCAACGAGCAGGTTCAGCGCCTCGGAGAGCGTGTCGCCCCACACGACCTTGGTAGAGGTTGCAGCCACGACCTTTTGGAATTCAGGGAACTTGCTCGCCGTCGACTGCAAGTAGACGGGCTGCAAATACACGATCGTTCCGCCGATCGGCGCAACGATCAGGTTGCCGCGTGTCACCGTAGATCCCGATTGATCCCAGAGCGTCGTTTGCGAGGCGATGATCGGATCGGCGTCAATGCGCGCGCTCACCTGGCTCGGGCCGAAGACCGAAGTGTCCTTCGGGAAGCGGTAGCTCACCACCTGGCCATACGATGCGCCGTCGTTCCGCGCGGCGATCCACGCGATCATGTTCGGGCGGCTCGTGGGGACCATCGGCTGAATCAACGCGAACTCCGCGGCGGCCTCGCCGGGTAGTCGCACGCGCACGTAGTAGGCCTCGCCGGGGAGCGACTGGGTGCCAGTTGAAGCCTCCGGGACGGTCCACACGTCGTCTTGACGATAGAAGGTCTGCGGATCGGTCACGTGATATCGGGCATACACGCGCGTTGCAATGTCGAAGCCGTCCTCGCCGACGCGCAAGTGCGAGAGCAGGTCGGCGGGCATCTCATCGATCGGGCGAAGCAGGCCAGGGAAGACCTTCGACCAGGTGCGCGCGATCGGGTCGGCGGGGTTCGCAATGTAAATGCGAGTTTCGCCTGAGTAGAGGTCGATCGTCGCCTTCACGCTGTTGCGCAGGTAGTTCACCGCGCCGTGTACACCACTCACCGGGAGCGAGTCGGCATCGAAGGCTTGGGCGTTGGGGAACGAGCTGCTCGTGGTGTAGCCATCGACCATGTAGCTGAGCCCGCCGTCGTCGCGGATCACCAGATACGGATCGGCATCCCACTGCACGAACGGGGCGAGTGCGGCGATCCGCTCCTGCACCGTGCGGCGCCAGAGGAGCTGGCTGTTTGCGGTGACCTGGTCGCTAATCAGCAGGTTTAAGTCGCCGAGGCGCGCGGCGAAGAGGAGCCGGTCAACGAACGTACCGAGCGAAATGCCACCGGTTCCCGTCCATGAGGTCGTTGCGTCTTGCCCGGCGGCCGGGTCGGTTGCAGTGGTATCGCCGCTGAGCGGGTAGTCGAACTCTGGGGTCTTGGCGCCGACCACGACCCAATCGTCGTCGAGCTCGCCGAAGTAGATGCGCGGCTCGCTCACCACAGGGGCGCCGTCCGTTGATACCGGAGGGATTTCGCGAATGGTGAGCTGCGGTAGGCCGCCCGAGGCGATCCCTGAGACGGGAACCATCGCCACGCCGATGCCGTGCGTGAATGCGATGCGACGGTTTACCCAGGTCGCAGACTGCAGCGCGCGATTTGGGTTCAGCTCGCGCGCCGAAAGCATTACTAGTCGTTGGCGCCCGGCGATCGGATAACGGTCGACGTCGACGTCGGCGACGTTGTAGTACTGGCGAACGGTCTGCAACTGATCGAGTGTTGCCTGCAGCGGGCGGTAATCCCAGAGCCGCGCGTCGGCAAACGTCTCGGCGTTGTCGGCGATTGCCGCCGCGGTGAGCGGCACCTCGCCGTCGTACTGGCGCTCGGCCCAGGAGTCAATGCCGTAGGCGAGCCGCGTCATCTTGATGTTGTTGGCGATGTAGGGCTGTTCGAGGGCGTACTCGTTCGGCAGCACCTGGAAGCGCTGCACGAACTCTGGGTAGATTCCGGTGAGCACAAACGAGGCGCCGAGCCACACGAACACCGTGAGGGCGAGTGGCCAAGTGGCGCGCGTGAGAGCGGCGCCTACCAGGAGCGCCGCGGCAATGGCGGCGATGGCGGTAAGAACGTCAAGCCCTGGAATGCGCGCCGCGAAGTCGGTGTACGAGACACCTGTGGCGACGCCGCTCGACGAGTAGACGAGCTCGAGCTTGTCGAGCTGATAACCGAAGGCCGTGGCCACCAGGAGCCCCGCGCCGATGAGCGCAATGTGCAGGCGCGGGCCGGTGCCGATGCCGCTGAAGCCGCGCGCACCGAGGAGCGGTAGGTAGCGGAGGGCGGCGATCAGGAGTGCGGCGGTAAGGAGAAGGATGACGACCCCTTGGAGAAGTCGCTGCACGGGAAGATCGAAGAGGTAGAACGAAATGTCGCGACCAAAGACCGGATCAGCGGTCACCGCGCCGGAGGGATCGAAGGGGACGGCGTTGCGGAAGAGGGTGATCGCCTCCCATGAGCCTGCGACGCGCAGTGCAATGAGCAACGCCGCCAGGACGGCGACAATGCGCAGCACGCCAGAGCCGATCGCGCCGATGCTGCTGCCGCCACGTGCGGCACTCAGGCCGCCGCCAAAGATCCCGCGCAAGAACTCGGCGACGGAATCCACGCGAACGTTGCCATCCTCGTCGACGAGGGAGGGGCGAGCGGGGCGCGCGCCGGTTGCGTCGCCAGGGGTTGGTGCACCGCTCCCGCGCGACAGAGCGCCGGCAACGATGAGGTTGAAGATGAGGAAAGCGAGGGCAACGAGACCAGCAACCGCAAGGAGGCTTCCCTGAATTTGCAGGCGCTGCCAGAAGAGCGCGCCGGCGCCAAGAGAATCGAACCAGCGCGCATCGGTGAGAAGGCCTACGAGCGGACCACCCACAAGGAGCACGACGAGGATGGCGGGGCCAATGATCGCGGTGAATCCGAGGCGACGTCGTGATCCACGCGGTGCGCCACCGAATCCTGCAGGTCGTCGCGCACGAGGTGAGCGCGGCGGAGCGCCTGCGTCGTCACCTTCAGCTGAGCTAGCGGCGTTCGGCTCACCACCGCGGCGTCGCTCGAGCTCTTCGAGGAAGTCCTTGAATGGGTCGCTCACTAGCTCGCCTCCTTCAACACGCGCTACGGACGGTGCGCGATCTCGATCGCGCGGGCGAATGCATCGAGCGCCGCCTCCGCGATCTTCGACCCTGTCATCGTAGCGACTCGCATCGCATCCCACTTCGCAG
>JBPCTG010000041.1:0-1797 GCA_051006395.1 Candidatus Limnocylindrus sp. | reverse complement strand
CTCGTTCACCATCCATACGAAAGCTTCGACGCCAGCGTCGATCGTTTCTTCGCCCAGGCGGCAGACGATCCGAACGTGCTCTCCATTCGTTCCACGCTCTATCGAACCGGTGAGGCGTCAAGCATCCCTGCGCACCTCATCAAGGCGGCCGAGGCCGGCAAAGAGGTGGTGGTACTCGTCGAGCTCAAGGCGCGCTTCGACGAAGCTGCAAACATCGCGTGGGGCCGCAAGCTCGAAGATGCGGGGGCGCACGTGATCTACGGAATGATGGGGCTGAAGACGCACTGCAAGGCGACGCTTGTAGTACGTCGCGAGGGGGGCAGCGTGCGCCGATACGCGCACCTCTCGACTGGGAACTACAACCCAAAGACCGCTCGCCTCTACACCGATCTCGGCCTCTTCACGGCAAACGAATCGATCGGTGCCGACCTCGGGAGCCTCTTCAACTACCTCACGGGCCTCGCCAAGCATCCGGCCTACGGCAAGCTCCTGGTAGCGCCAGAGTCGCTCCGCTCGGGACTTACCGCGCGCATCGAGGCTGCGATCACCAGCGCCGCTGCTGGCGGCCGCCCGTCGATTACAGCCAAGGTCAACGCGCTGGTAGACCGCCAAATGATCGAACTCTTGGATCACGCGGCGGCATCGGGCGTAGAGGTCGATCTCATCGTGCGCGGCATGTGCGGGCTGCTCCCAGACAAGAAACGTCATGGCGGCCGCCTGCGTATTCGATCGATTGTCGGTGAGCTGTTGGAGCACTCCCGCATTTATCGCTTTGCAATCGACGGGAGCGTCGAAATACTGGCAGGGAGCGCCGACCTTATGGATCGAAACCTCGACCGCCGTGTTGAGGTCCTCTTTCCGCTCCTTGCTCCAGAGTCTCAGCGCCGCGCAGAGCACATCATCGCAGCGCTTCTCGCCGACACTCGCAACTCCTGGATCCTTCAGCCAGACGGTGCCTGGCTCCGCAGCGAAGAGATCGATGCAGCCGCTCCTGAGAGGTCGGCGTTCAAGGAATTGAAGCTTGCAGCTAGCACCTCTCACGAGGCGGCGTGAACCCCAAAGAGGTCGAGCTCAAGTACCTCATCACCCCAGATGAGCTGGCGACGACGCTCCCACCGCCACTCCCCAAAAGCTGGTCGTATGCGCATGAAACTCCGAGACGTGAGCTGCTGAGCGACGAATATCTCGACGGCGACCGAGCGCAGCTTGCGAGCTTCGGGCTGAGCCTACGTCGACGCGTTTCTGATCGTGTGCCGGAGGGGCACAGCAACCCTGTCACCACCTATTGGCTCAAAGGGCGCGAGCCAGCTGAGGCGGCGCTTCATTCACGACTCGAAGTGCAACTCAGCGGACTGGACGATCCGGCACTTGCGGCGGCGATCAGCGAGCGAGGTGGTGTCGCTCCAGCACTGCATATACAGGTACTTCTTAGTCAGGAGCGCGCCTCATGGGACCTAGCGCACGACAGCGGAGCGAAGGCGACGCTCTCGATCGATCATGTCAGCGGGACGCTGCTTGGCGTTGCGCTCTCATGGGATGAGCTGGAGGTCGAGATCCACGGTCAGGAGGAGAGGGCAACAACCCTTGCTGCTGAGCTGGATACGGCGCTGAAGGCGCTGACATTCTTGACGCCCAACCCCCTCGCAAAAATTGATCGCGCGAGGTACTTAGCGACGCAAGCTAAGGGGTAACCACTCAGGGGATCACGAGATCGATGAGCTCGGAGCGCCAATCGGCGCCAGACCGAGCCAGTGCAACGACCAGCCCCTCTCGAATTCCACCGCGATCGACCACGGC
>JBPCTG010000040.1:0-1437 GCA_051006395.1 Candidatus Limnocylindrus sp. | reverse complement strand
GCGAGTCGATCGGCGCTCTCTCCGGGAACGTCGTGATCGGCGGCGATCGATGCGCGATCGAACGATTCGCTGGATGGCCAAACGGCCTTGCCGCCAAAGCCGAGCGCCTCGCGCTGATAGGTAGTGAGGTTCTGCAGGTCGCCGTGTCCGGTGAAGACCGAGAGGATCACCACGTTCTGTCCGAGCTCGCGCAGGTTGGCGATCAGGCCGCCACACGAGAGGGCGGCGTCGTCGGGGTGAGGGGAGACGAAGACGTGGCTCACGCCGGCGCCGTAGTTACGGGCTCGGCGAGACGGAGGGGATCGAGGAGTCGGACGGCGAGGCGCTCGGCGCTGGCGTCGCGTTGAAGAACCTGTCGACGCTCTTGATGAACCCATCGCGCCCGACAAGGAGCGCATACAAGATCACCCCGCCGATCGCGAGGGTGCTGATCAGCACGAAGAGTCGCGGGCCGCGGTCGCGGCGCGTCGTTCGCTGTGGTGCCTGTTCGATCATGGGCGCATTCTAGCGGGCGCGGGCGTAGCCAGTCAGTTCCACATAGGCACGCCCCTCGATCGGGAGCCCGTTACGGCTCCCCACCACGCGCGAGGCCCCCTCCCAGTAGATCACCCCGGTGCTGGCTCGTGTGTCGAGCTCCTGATCTAGCACCTCGGGCTGAATCGTCACGTTAAGGCCGATCGAGGCGATCGCAAGACGCCACCCCGACGGCCAGGTCGTTCCCGTGCGTGCGCTTCTCCACTCCCCAATGACCGTGAGGGCAATGTCGCTCCCCGCAATGTGTCGCGTGGCGCCGCGCGCGTCGACGAGCGTGCCGTACACGAGCGGGTAGCTTCCGTCGGCGGCGCGCACGAACGAGAGCATCAGGTCGCTCCCGTCGGAAAGGTTCAGCGCAAACCAGTCCCAGCCACCACCACCAACGCTAATGAATTCGCCCCACTGATGGTCGAACCACGACGATCCAGCGACGGCGATGCGCTCGCCGTTCAGCAGTACGCTGCCGGCGGTTGGCATGCGCGTGCGCGAGTAGTAGTACGAGCCACCCGCGTTGTCGAAAGCAACGTAGCCGTCGCGATCGTGCAGCGCCGGAGCCTTTCCGCTCGATGCACGCAGGTCAAGCCACTCCGCACCGATCTGCATTGAGCCGTCCAGGTCAACAAGAATGCTCCACGGCGCGTTGCCAAGCGTCGAAGGATCGAGGGGGTTCGCGCCAGTAATGGCGAATGCGGCGGCGATCGGTCGCTCGATTATCGTGCGAACGTCGACCTGCGCGCCGATCTCGGAGCGCTCCACGTACTGGAACGAACCGCGCTGTCCGGGCGATGGCTTCTCGGTGAGCGCCACATGTGACGCCCAGGTCACCGGAAAGTCGCCACGCTGCGCACGGAAGATCACCGCCTCGTAGCCAAACTGTCGCGTGCCGTTCACCTCGTCGAGGTG
>JBPCTG010000039.1:0-12611 GCA_051006395.1 Candidatus Limnocylindrus sp. | reverse complement strand
GCCTGCGCGAACGCCCCGCTGGTGCGACCGATGGTGGCGACTACTTCGTCGACGTAAAGGATAAGGCCGTCTCGCCAACAGAAGAGGGTGTTGGCAAGGTTGAAAAGATGCTCGGTGTCGAGAACCTCTACAGCGGCGATCCGCTTATGGCGCGCCACTTCGAATCGGCACTGCGAGCCCACGCGCTCTTCGCGCGCGATCGCGACTATATCGTCGAGAACGGCGAGATCGTGATCGTCGACGAGTTCACCGGACGCAAGATGCCGGGGCGCCGCTGGTCAGAAGGTCTTCACCAGGCGATCGAGGCGAAGGAGGGGTTGCGCGTCCAGCGCGAGTCGGTGACGATGGCGACGATCACCTTCCAGAACTACTTCCGCCTCTACGAGAAGCTCGCAGGGATGACCGGGACTGCCGAGACCGAAGCTGAGGAGTTCAGCAAAATCTACAACCTCGAGGTTGCGGCGATCCCCACGCACCGCCCGATGGTGCGCGTCGACGAGCCCGACCTGGTCTATCGCACCGAGAAGGCGAAAGATTCCGCAATCGTCGCGCACATTGCCGAGCGCCGCGCCGCGGGACAGCCAATCCTTGTCGGCACCACATCCGTCGAACGCTCTGAGCACCTCGCGGGGCTCCTGAAGCGGGCTGGGATTCCACACAACGTATTGAACGCCAAGCAGCACGATCGCGAAGCGCCGATCGTTGCGCAGGCGGGGCGCTCGGGCGCCGTGACGATCGCCACGAACATGGCGGGCCGCGGCACCGACATCCTGCTTGGCGGCAACCCTGCCGGCCTCGCCTCCGAGGCACTCCGCGTTAAGGGGTTGAACCCCGCCGAGGTCGACGCTGAAACGTACGCCGCCGCGCTCGCCGAGGCTGAGCGCTCCTGCGTCGCAGATCGCGAAAAGGTGCTTGCCGCCGGCGGGCTCCGCATCATCGGCACCGAGCGACACGAGTCGCGGCGCATCGACAACCAGCTGCGCGGTCGCGCAGGGCGACAGGGCGACCCTGGATCGTCGCGCTTCTACCTCTCGCTCGAAGACGACTTGATGAAACGCTTCGCAGGCGACCGCATCGTCGGCATCCTCGACAGACTCGGCTTTGACGAGAGCCAGGCAATCGAATCGTCGATGGTGAGCCGCACTATTGAAGGTGCGCAGACGCGCGTTGAGGGCTACAACTTCGACATGCGCAAGCGCGTCGTCGAGTTCGACGACGTGATCAACAAGCAGCGCGCGACTGTGTACAGCGAACGCGACCGCGTCCTTCGTGGTGAAGATCTGCAGCTGACCATCACCGATGCACTGAGCGCAGAGATTCGCTCCATCACCCTCGCTCACTGCCCGCCAGGTCTGCCGGGTGACTGGCGCCGCGATGCGCTGCGCGTCGAGCTGCGAAGGCTCGGTGTTGAGCCGCCGTCGACGCTCGACGACATCGTTGACGACAGCGAGCTGTACGCCGCGCTCGATTCGGCTGGCGAAGTGGCGCTCAGCGCAAAGGCCGCAGAGTTCGGCCCCGAGATATGGTCGCGCGTCGAGCGCGCCGTGATCTTGCGCAGCATCGATCAGCTCTGGGTCGAACACCTCACCGAAGTTGACGACCTTCGTCGCGGCATCGGCCTGCGCGCCCACGCGCAGATCGATCCGCTCAACGCCTTCAAGATCGAGGCGTTCAAGCTCTACGACGAGTTCCAAGCGCTCATTCGCGTGAGCATCGCGCGGGCGATCTTGCGCGTCACTGTGGTGCAGGAGCCGGCGCCCCGACGCGCCATGACGCAGGTCGTGAGTGGTGGCGGTGCCCCGCTTGCCGAAGGGTCCGCCGCCGCCAAAGCGACCGCGACAACCCCCACCCCCCTCGCAGGCGCCGATCGCGTCGGGCGAAACGATCCCTGCCCGTGCGGCTCTGGAAAGAAGTACAAGAAGTGCCACGGCGCCTGAGTCTCGCCTAAGGCTCTTCTACAGCTCGCCTGAGCGTCGCAACCCCCTGCTACGATCGCGCTCGTGAAGCAGCAGCACCCCGTCGTCGCAGCCGTGCGACCGAGTGAGCGCAGCCGGTGAACATCGACGCCGCCGGACTGAACGATCTCCTCGGCCGTATCGAGGCGACCTCGGGGCGCCTTTGACCCTGCAGCCAAGGCGGCGCGTCTAGCTGAGATTGAGTCTGCGATGCTCGCCCCCGGCTTCTGGGATGACCAGCGTGTCGCCCGCCGCCTGGCGCGCGAAGCCGAAGGGATTCGCGAGGAGCTAACGCTCTGGGAGCGTCTCACCGCCGGCGCGCGCGACCTCTCCGAACTCTTTGAACTGGCCTCGTCTGAACATGACGACGCCCTTCTCGCCGAAGTCAGCGAGAAGGCCTCATCGCTGGAGGCGGAGTTCCAGGGGGCCCGCACGGCGCTGTTGTTCGCTGGCGAATACGCCGACGCTGATGCAATCGTGACCATTCAGGCGGGCGCAGGTGGTACCGAGGCGTGCGACTGGACAGCCATCCTCTTGCGCGCCTACATGCGTTGGGCAGAGCGACATAAGTTTGCGACCGAGATCGTCGACTTCACTGAGGGTGAGGGTGCCGGATATCGCAGCGTCGTTCTCGAGATTCGCGGCCGAAATGCGTTCGGCTGGATGCGCGCCGAGCGCGGCGTGCACCGGCTTGTTCGCATCTCGCCGTTCGACGGCCAGAAGCGACGGCAGACAACCTTCGCAATGTTCGAGGTGATCCCTGAGGTTGAAGACGACCAAGAGGTCACCTTGAACTGGGATGAGATCCGTGTCGACACCTTCCGATCTTCGGGCGCTGGTGGTCAGCACGTGAACAAGACGGAGTCTGCGGTTCGCCTCACGCACCTACCAACGAACATCGTTGTGTCGAGCCAGAACCAGCGATCGCAGATGCAAAACCGCGAGACCGCCGAGAAGATGCTGCGCGGCCAACTCATTGAGATGAAGATTCGTGCGCGTGAGGATGAGCTTGCGCGCGTGCGTGGCGAAACGGTGAGCGCTGGTTGGGGGAGCCAGATCCGCAGCTATGTGCTCCACCCGTATCAAATGGTGAAGGACCACCGAACGGGCCACCAGACGTCAGACACGAGCGGCGTCCTCGACGGCGACTTCGACCCGTTCATTCTCGCAGAGCTTGAGCGTGTGGCGGCGGGTGCGCCGATTGCCGCGGCGGCGTCTAGCGACGACGACTAGGATCGATAGATGGAGACCGACATATGAGTGAGGCGAACTCGGTCGTACAGCTGAACGACGTGTGCGTGCGATATCCGAGCGGCCACGAAGGGTTAGTTGGCGTGAGTCTTGAGATCAAGCGCGGCGAGTTCGCCTTTCTCGTCGGCCCTTCGGGCGCTGGAAAGTCGACGCTCGTTGGGCTCCTCGTGCGCGACGTCTCGCCGACCGACGGCACAGTGCGGGTTGCCGGCTTCGACGTACATGCGCTCGCTGGCCGCGACGTGCCGCGTCTGCGCCGACGTGTCGGCGTGGTCTTTCAAGACTTCCGCCTTTTGCCGCGCCGCACGGTGCACGAGAACGTCGCCTTTGCCCTCGAGGTCACCGGCACACCACGTGAGGAGATCACGATTGCCGTGGAGCAGGCGCTCCGCATCGTTGGCCTCTCACACCTCGCCGACCGCTACCCCGACGCGCTCTCTGGTGGCGAGCAGCAGCGCACCGCGATCGCGCGGGCGATCGTCGGCGGCCCAGAGCTCCTCATCGCCGATGAGCCGACCGGCAACCTCGATCCGCTCATCAGCTGGGAGATCATGGAGCTGCTCGTGCAGATCAATCAGCTCGGGGTGACCGTGCTCGTGGCGACGCACGACTCTGACATCGTCACTACGCTGCGACGCCGTGTGATCGGGCTTGAGGGGGGGCGACTCATTCGCGACGAGGAGCACGCCACCTACCATCGTGTTGGGTAGCGCCACGATGACGATCGTCATGCAGGAGGTGGTGAAGCGATGCTGAGTGGCACGAATGGGCGCCTTCTGCGACTCAGCCTTCGGGCCGCCGTAAATGGCCTGGTGCGCAATCGGCTTGCGACCGTTGCCGCCACCGTAACGATGACGCTCATGCTGCTTGTGCTCGCCTCGGTGCTCGTAATTCGCGCCGGCCTCGACGCGGCGCTCGCCTACGCCGACTCTAAGGTTGAGGTTGTCGCGTACCTCAAGCTTGACGCAACGACCGCAACCGCCGAGCGTCTCACTGCGGAAATTCGCACGATCGGCGGTGTTCGCGAGATTCGCTTCGTCAGCGCCGAACAGGCGCTCAAGGAGTTTCGCCAGCGTCTTGCCGATCGCGGCGAGCCTGACCTCACTGGTGACGCCGGCGGCAACCCACTCCCCGCGAGCCTTGAGATCGCGCTGAACGATCCGCTCGACACGGCCCGTGTGGCCGATGGGCTGCGCACCATTCCGTCATCGGCCGATATCGAGCGGGTGATCGACGGTCGTGTGCTCGCCGAGAACCTCGCCTCGATCACGTCAACGCTGCGCCTCATCAGCCTCGTCGTGCTCCTTGGGTTTGCAGTTGCGGTCCTTGCGGTGGTCGTCAACGCCATTCGACTTGCAATCTTTTCACGCAAAGACGAGATTGAGATCATGCGCCTTGTTGGAGCAAGCGCAACGTGGGTACGCCTCCCGTTCATCCTTGAGGGAGTTGCGATCGGAACGATCGGCGCGCTGATCACCCTCTTAATCTTCGGCATCCTTGGCGCAAGCGTTAGCGCCGTGATGCTCAACGTCTTCCGCGTTCTGCCGCTTGAGACCTCAGGAATCCTCGTCGGCCAGGTCGCGATTACGGTGCTGGGGGCCGGAGTCGGACTCGGCGCGCTCGGCGCGCTACTCTCGTTGCGAGGACGACTCGACTGAGTCTCCAGCAGGAGGTGCACCATGACGCTCGGTAGCCGTAAGCCGAAAGACCGTCGCGCGGGCTTGGTCTCGCGTGTTGCGAGCGCTGCTGTCGCCCTCCTGATCGGCGTCGCGATCTTCGGCGTCGGGTACCGCGCCGGCTCTGGCGCACCACACACGAGCGCAAAGAGCGGCATTGACCTTTCGCGATTCGAAGAGGTGCTCAGCCTCATCAGCAATGAGCACGTTGGGCCCGAGACCGAAAAGCAACTTGTCGACGGGGCAATCAAGGGTCTTGTTGAAGCGCTGAAGGATCCGTACTCGCAGTACCTCACCGGCGAAGAGCAGCAGTCGATGATCGACAGTCTCTCGGGAAGCTTCGAGGGGATTGGCGCAGTGATCGAGGGACGCGCCGCCGACGGAACCCCATGTTCAACGCTCGGCCCCACCTGTGCGCTCACGGTCGTTTCGCCGATCGATGGATCTCCTGCGCTGCGCGCGGGAATCGCCAGCGGCGACACGATCACCGCGGTGGACAGCGTGTCGGTCGACGGAAAGACTGTTGACGAAGCGGTGGTGAACATCCGCGGCCCAAAAGGGAGCACCGTCGTCATCACGGTCGTTCGAGGCACCGCCGCGCCGACGCCGATCAGCATCGTGCGCGATGTCATCAATATTCCCGCAGTCGAGCCGAAGGTGCTGCGCACGCCGAACGGCGCGACGGTCGGCTACCTGCGACTCGCCGAGTTCAGCGAGATCGCCGGCGACCAGTTCCATGCAGCGCTGCAGAAAGTGATCGATGCCAAGACCACGCGCATCGTCCTCGACCTGCGCGACAACCCTGGTGGTTATCTGACCACAGCGCTCCGTATCGCCAGTGAGTTCATTGGCGACGGTGTGGTGTACATCGAAGAGGACAAGGCGGGGGTTCGCACCGAAACGCGCGCACAGGGTGGTGGGCTCGCCACAAGCCCAACGATTCGCCTCGTCGTGCTCGTCAACAAGGGGAGTGCGTCGGCGAGCGAGATCCTCGCCGGGGCGCTTCAAGATCGCGGACGAGCAACGCTGATCGGCGAGACAACTTTCGGCAAGGGGGTCGTGCAAACGTTCATGGACCTGAGCGATGGCTCGGGCCTCAAGCTCACCATCGCGAAGTGGCTCACGCCGAACGGGCGGTGGATCCAGGGAACGGGGCTCGCTCCAGACCGCGCCGTCCCTGCCGCATCCCCTGGCTCTACCGACGACCCAGTGCTCGCCGCGGCGCTCTCCCTGCTCGAATAGCGGCAATCGCGCGCTGGTACTTGCGCCACAACCCCCTGCGTCGTATCGTTTGCGCAGACGAAAGGAGGTGGTGTGCAGTGTCGAATGACAAATGTACTACCGCCTCTCGTGAGGTCGGCGCGTAACCGATCCGCGAGAGCGGCACAGAGCTGAGATGAGCGTCGGCCTTCGTGGCCGGCGCTCTCTCTTTCCCCCACGTGGTCGCGCCCCTACCATCACCCTACGCCCCGCTGGGGCAGACAGCGTGCTGGGCCGCATCACAGCAGCAGAGAGGAGGTCGTCATGAAGCAGCAAGCGCCGCAGCAGAGGAAGGCCTCTGCTAAGACCTCTCCTGATGCTGGTTTGACGCTGGCGTCGAATCGGAAAGCCTCCCATGAATACGAGATCCTTGATCGGTATGAGGCTGGCATCGTGCTGAGCGGCACTGAGATCAAATCGATTCGCGCCGGCAAGGCCGACATCGGCGACGCCTACGTTCGCCTTGAGGCTGGTGAGGCGCGGCTGATCGGCATGCACATCGCCGAGTGGCCGGGCGCCGCGTCGCAGAACCACGTACCGAAGCGCACGCGACGCCTTCTCTTCCATAAGAAGGAGATCGTCTCGATCGGCACCAAGGTGAAGGTGAAAGGGCTTGCCTTGGTCCCGCTGCGCCTCTATTTGAATCGTGGCCGCTGCAAGGTTGAGGTCGGCCTTGGGCGCGGCAAGAAGGAGTTCGACAAGCGCCAGGCGATCACCGCTCGCGACGGCCGCCGCGAGGCGGAGCGGCAACTCGCCGACTGGAAGCACGGCGACTGACCCCGCACGCCCAGCGTGGGGTGGCGTACCAACGGCTGGCGGTGTACGATCCGCGCCTCGGGGATGCGTGGTTTCGACGGAGATCTGCACCTTGGGAACGCGAGTCGAGGTTGCTATCAGGCCTCGTTAAACCGGTAGCAAAACGAAGTAACTGGCAACCGCCAGCCTGCTCTCGCCCTCGCTGCCTAAGGCAGTAAGGTGAGCGTGGAAGCGACCCCAGCTCCGCGGGTTGTGGAAGCGTCATTAAGCGGAGCTGCGACGACGGCGAGCGACGCGTAGCCGTTGGACAAGCCCGATTTAGGGAGACGCGACTCGGCTGAGGGCCGATCCGGCCCGTGGGAGCGCCTCAGCTCAAAATAAAACCGCGGGACACGCTCGTAGTGGTCTCAGGGAAGGCTTTTCGGACGGGGAGTTCGACTCTCCCCCATCTCCACCAATACACCGCTGCGCGTAGCGCGCTGCGCTGTGGAGCTGCGCTACTGCAGTTCGCTGATGCGCGCCTTCGCCATCGCCTGCACGAGCTTGGCGTCAACGACCCAGTCATTCGGGAGTGACACGGTGTGCTTGAGCACTCGCAGCCCCTTCATCTTCGGCCGCATTGCTTCCACCACCGCCTTGCTGAACGGGTTGATCAAGATGTAGCCCTTGGTCGTCGATGCGCCCAGAACGTACTCGCTCCCTAGCTGAAGGGTTGGCTTGTTCCATGCAATCACGAGTTTCAGACTGGGGTGTTTCGCTTTGATTGCAGCAAAGATTGCCTTGATCGTTCGCGCCTGCTGAGCGTCAATGCTCTTGAAGTAACTGGTTGGAGTAGCAAAGCGCTGGGCGCTGATAGAGCCGCGCGAAAACATCACGAGCGCGTTCGCGTGTTCGCGCGAGAAGCCGTGGTTCTCTTGCAGGTACGCCATCTGCTCGGGGTAGCGCTTCCCTTCGAGCTTCGCCATCACCTTGAACCAGTGCGACATCGGCTCGCCGTATCGCTTCTCGATCGCCGGGAAGCGCGCCTCGCGGCGCGGGTCGCGTGTCGCCATGTCTAGGCCGTAGCGAGTGCGCGCCGCCCGTTACGCGGGGAGGACGATGACGCGACGCTCCGGCTCTTCGCCTGCGGACTCGGTGACGATTCCCTCGGCGCCCTGGAGCTCAACGTGTACCCAGCGACGCTCGAGTGCGGTCATCGGCTCGAGCTGCACAGCGCGACCCGTCTCGCGCACGCGGTCTGCCGCCTTGCGAGCGAGGGCTCGGAGCTGCGCCTCGCGCTTGCCGCGATACGACTCGATGTCAACGGTGACGCGCGCCCACTCGCCGAGCTTGCGGCTCAGCATGAGGTTCACAAGGTGCTGCACCGCCTGCAGGCGCTCGCCGCGTCGGCCGATCAGCTCACCGAGCTCCTCGACGCCTTCAGGCGATGTGCCAGCGACGTTCAGCGTGGTGTCGATCCCTTCGCCGGCGACGCGCACCTCAGCCTCGAAGTCCATGTGCTTGACGAGCGTCTCGAGAATCTCTTTGCCCGCCGTGACCATCTCTGGTGTTGGCGCCGAGCTCTCGCGGCGCTCTCGCGGCGCTCGCTCTTCGCGCGGTCCACGCTCTTCGCGAGCCGGTCGCCCTGCGCGCTCGGATCGTGCGGTGCGTGCCGGGCGATCGCTGCGCTCAGGTCGTGGCGTGCGAGCCGGTCGCCCTGCGCGCTCGAGGGTTGGTGCGCTTGGCGTGCGCTCCTCGTTCAGGGCGCGCTCTTCGCGTGGGGCGGCGGTTGGTCGGGAGGAGGCGCTGCGCTCTGCGGCGGCGACGCGCTTCGGCGCACCGCCGGCAACGGCACTAATTGGAGCCGCGACGATACGCGCCGCCTCGGCGCCCATGCCAAGCACTCCCTTTGACCCGGGGGTGAGGATCTCAAAGTCAAGATCGGCGAGGCCAACCTTGAATGCCTCGCAGGCAAACTTCAGCGCCTCTTCGACGCTCTTGCCGGTGAACTCCTGATATGCGCTCTCGTTTGGCATCACTGCCCCCCTCGGCGACCGTGGCGGTCGCGCTTCTTGGCGGAGCGAATCGTGGCGGCCGCACTCGCGGCGCGATCAAGATCCGTCCGGGCTTCTTGCACCCCTACCACCTCGTCACCCGCCGGCGTCACGACCGGCATGGCAACAGGGAAGCGCGGAGCATGGTTCTCAGCGAAGGCGGGGCGCCACCCGAAGATCGGGAAGAGCCCGCCGAAACCGATGATGAGGTACTGCTGGATGATCGAGAAGATCGTCGATGCGATCCAGTAGATGAAGAGTCCCGCCGGAAGGATCCCGCCATAGAGGAGCGAGATCAACGGGAGGAAGACCATCGTCTGCGACTGCGCGCGCGCAGCCGGGTCGTCCTTCGAGGCGTTCGGGTTCAGCGTCATGCGCGTCTGCACAACCTGAAGCAGCGAGCTCACGAGCGCAAGTGGCGACAACCCGACACCAAGGATCGCAATCGGTGCCCACGGCGTCGAGGCGTTGAGGCCACCGAGCCACGGCACGACCGACTCGATGCACGGCTTCATGTTGTCGCGCACCCCGTTCACAATGTTCACGCAGTCGAGCTGCGCGACCTGCACGCCGAAGACCGTGAGCATCCCTGATGGATCGGGGTTTGTGAGGCCGTTGCTGATCACCGTGTACATGGGAATGAGCACGACGAACTGCAGGAGCGACGGGAGGCAACCGGCGAGCGGGCTTACCCCCCGCGACTTGTAGAGCTCCTGTTGCGCCTGTGCAATGCGCGCGCGATCGCCCTTATACCGACGCTGAATCTCGGCGACCTCGGGCTGCAGCAGCTGCGTGCGCTTCTGTGAGACAAGCTGGCGTCGATACGGCGAGATGAGCAGCACACGAATGATCAGCGTGAGAAGCAAGATCGCAACGCCAATATCGCCGGTGATGTTGTCGAGGATCACCAGGCCGATGAAGAGCCCCTGGAAGACCGGGGTGAAGAGCCAGGCGAGCAGGCTGAAAGGGTCGGCGCCAGGGCTCGCCGGTACGAGCGGTGGGTGCGGTGTTTGCGTTGCCAGCGTAGTTCCGCTCCCGGCGCCAACGCAGGCGCCCGCGGCGAGCGCGAGCAGCACGGCGAGGCCGAGGAGTGCCAGCGTTCGCGAGCGGCCACGCAGCATCATCGGACCGGGTCCCAGCCACCATCGTGTAGCGGGTTGCAGCGCGCGATGCGTCGCGCGCCGAGCCAGCTGCCGCGCAGCAGCCCGTACTTCACGATCGCCTCTTCGGTGTAGCGCGAGCACGACGGCTCGTAGCGGCAGCTCGCAGGAAGAAAGGCGAAGACCGCTCGGTAGGCGCGGATCGCGACCACACCAGCGAGCGACGGGAGCCTTGTGACGGCGGTCACTTTGCCGCCTCAACAAGCTTGGCGCGACGCAGGCAGGCGAGGAGCGACGCGCGCAGCTCGTCGCTTGATGCGACCGCCGCTTCGGGGCGAACGCCGATGAGAATGTCGGTGCCTGCCGGAAGATTCGGCGCAAGGTCGCGCGCGATCACCTTGAGTCGACGACGAATGCGATTGCGCACCACTGCGCCGCCGACTTTGCGGCTCGCGGCAATGCCGATGCGAAGGGTTGGCGCAGCAGGATCGGTCGCGCGCGACACATCAACGCGATGGCGAATGCCGAGCAGTGCGCTCGAAGTGCGCGGTGCATCGGCGAGTGCCGAGAAATCAGCGGCGGTGCGCAGCATGCCTGGCCCTAGGGGGCGTTTGCGTGCCGGCTCGGTCAGACGGTAAGGCGCTTGCGCCCGCGCGCCCTGCGGCGTGCAAGCACTCGACGCCCCGCCGTGGTCGACATCCTCTTACGGAAGCCGTGCTCGCGGAATCGCTGACGCTTCTTTGGCTGATGGGTTCGCTTCATCTCACTTGCTCCGTTCTCGTGGTCTCGAGCTCCAGGTGGCCGAGGTGCCACCTGCTCCCCCGAGGATGCTTCCTGGCGGTGTTTTCGGAGCCGCGAGGTGGGCGGATCCGAGAGGGCGAGTATCGTCGCGCCCCTGAATTGTGTCAATCGGCGCCCTGTAACAAGGGAGTTCTCGCCTTGGAAGAGCTGGGTCGCGGGGGGCGCAGTGCGCGCGCAACGCGCCCCCTTGCAGGGCGGGCGGCTGGTGCTATCCTCTCGCTCCCCCAGAGAGGAACTCCTTGGCCGAACCATCGCCAGAGGTCCTTGATGTGGGTGTGGGAGGAGGTCGGCGAAAGCCGATCACGCGAGCGGTCCTGGTAGTGACGCTCGCGGCGCAAACAACGACGTGGCGTTGGATACAGATGAGGGAGGCGCGCAGAGAATGGATCGACGACAGGTCTGGCGCGCAGCGCTAGGAGAGCTCGAGATTGGACTCTCGCGCGCAACCTTCGAGACCTGGTTCCGTCGCACCGCGCTCCTCTCCGTCGATGAACAGTCGAACACCTTCGTCATTGGTGTCGCCTCGGGCTTCGCTAAGGATTGGATCGAGGAGCGCTACCGGTCGCTCCTCTCCCAGACGATTGCCAAGATTGTCGGCTATAGCGTGTCGCTGCGTGTCGAGGTTGTCAGCGAACAGGACCTCGACGAGGCCGGCGCTGCTCCAGCAAAGAACCTCGCGGGTGGCGCTGGCGACGGCGCGTCGTCGCGTTCCGTTGCGCAGGCTGCGGCGAGCGACGCGTCGGTTCGCATCATCGACGACGGCGTTGTCGCTACGCCAACCAACCTCAACGCGCGCTACACCTTTGCGACGTATGTCGTCGGCGCGGCAAACCGCCTTGCTCACGCCGCATCGCTCTCTGTTGCCGAGCGTCCCGGCGGCGCCTACAACCCGCTCTTCTTGTACGGCGGCACGGGTCTCGGCAAGACCCACCTGCTGCACGCGATCGGCAACGCTGTTGCTGAGCGCGCGCCGAAGAAGCGCGTCTTGTACATCACCGGCGAGCAGTTCACGAACGAGTTCATCTTGGGGATCCAGCAGGGTGCCGCTGAGGCCTTCCGCTCACGCTTCCGCAAGATCGACGTTCTTCTCATCGACGACATCCAGTTTCTCGCCGATAAGGAGCGCACCCAGGAAGAGTTCTTCCACACCTTCAACGCCCTTCACTCGGCTGGGAAGCAGCTGGTTCTCACCTCGGACCGTACGCCGAAAGAGATCTCGCTCCTTGAGGAGCGCCTCCGCTCGCGCTTCGAGTGGGGTTTGATCGCCGACATCGCAGCGCCTGACCTTGAGACGCGCATTGCGATCTTGCGCACGAAGGCGGGTGAGAGCGGTGTGACCGTCGCCCCCGATGTGGTTGAGCAGATCGCCCGACGCGTGCAGAGCAACGTACGAGAGCTCGAGGGGGTGTTGACGCGCCTCGTCGCCGTCGGCCGCTTGAGCGGCATGCCGGTAACGATGGAGCTCGCCGCGCGCGTCCTCACCGAGGCGATCTATCCGAACCCGAAGCGCATCCTTGAACCTGAGCAGGTTGTTGCGGTCGTCGCCGAGCATTACGGCCTCACTGTCGAGCAGCTGCGTGGGCCGAAGCGCGACCGCGAGATCGTCGTGCCGCGCCAGATCGCCGCGTATCTCTCGCGCGAGGAGACTGACGCTTCGCTTGTTCGTATCGGCGGGGCGCTTGGCGGCCGCGATCACTCAACCATCATTCACGGGTGCGCAAAGATCGAGCGTGAGATGAGCTACGACGCCGACCTGCGCCGTGAGGTTGCCTTGCTGCG
>JBPCTG010000038.1:0-1502 GCA_051006395.1 Candidatus Limnocylindrus sp. | reverse complement strand
GACGACCATCGCGCTCGAGCGCGATGGTCGTCACTGCGACGATGCCGTGCCCGCACATCGTGCTGTAGCCCTCGTTGTGCATGAAGAGCACGCCCGCGTGCGATCCGGGCGACACCGGCTCGGTGAGGATCGCGCCGTACATGTCGGCGTGTCCGCGCGGCTCCCAGATGAGCAGGCGGCGCAGCGCGTCGTGATGCTCGCGCGCCGAGCGACGTCGCTCGAGGATCGTGTTCCCCGCGAGCTCCGGTGCCCCCGAGACGACGATGCGGAACGGCTCTCCGGCGGTGTGATAGTCGAGCACCTCGATCGCGCGGCCGCTCGCGGCGTAGGGGGCGGCGACGTTCAGGCGCGGCAGCGGTCGGCTCATGCGCCGATGAGCGTACCTGCGCCGTGCGCCTCCGCCGCGTCGAGGAGCGCATCTGCGAGCGCAAGGTCGCAGGCGGCAACTCCCAGGTGGTTCACGAGGATCGTGGCGCCGTTCGGCACTGCAAGCCCCGCGTCGCCGATCTGCGCCGTGGCGGCGGGCCAACCGTCGAGCTTTCCCGCAGCGCGCGTCGCCTCGAACTGCGCCGCCGAATCGGTGATCACCGCAATCGGCCCACGCGCGGCGAGCGAACGCACGAGCGAGCCGCTGATCGTGGTGGCGTAGTCGACCACGAGCAGCGTCGCGCCGATCGCAACATCGGCGACATCGATCGCGCGCGCCGCGGTGCCGAACGCCGCCGCCGTGACCGCCACCTGCGCGTCGCGCAGCGCCTCTGCGGCGGAGCCGGCGACGCGATCCCCCGCCAGCATCGGCAGCTCGCCAGCGGAACGGCGCGAGAAGAAGACGACCGGAACTTCGGGGAAGAGCGCAGCGAAGAGCGCGCGATGCGAGCGCGCCTGCGCGCCGCCACCGACGATCGCGAGCGACGAAACACCGGAACGCCCAATCGCCCGCAGCGCGGCACCCGAGACCGCCGCGGTGCGCGCGGCCGTGAGCGCCGCTGCGGCAACGATGCCGCGCAGCCCGCCGGCCCTTGGGCGCTCCACCAGCACCGCGCCGCCGATCGGCGCACCGCCGCCGCCGCTGATCCACTTCGCACCTGCCACGCGCCCGAGCGGTCGATCGATCGCCGCGGGCATGGCGTGCGCGAAGGCCGGGCCGGCGCCAAGGTCGAGCGGCACCTTCGGCGGCTGGTGCGCCGCACCCGAGGCAACATCGCGCAGCGCGCGCGCAAGGAGATCGATCTGCTCGCCGATCGGCGGCAACAGGGCAAGGACGTCGTCTTCGGAGAGGTACCGCGCGCTAGGCAAGAACGGCGAACCAGCGTCCTTCGGGATCGGCAAAGGCGAAGGCGCGCGGACCGCGCGCGGTGCTGATCTCCGACGCCTGCACCCCCGCAGCGACGAGCCGTTCACGCGTGGCGTCGAGGTCGTCGACCTGGAAGGCGATCGATGGCGTTGCAAGGTCGAGGCCGTCGGGGTTCGCCTTCATCATCTCGAGCGGCACCAGCTCAAGC
>JBPCTG010000037.1:0-16090 GCA_051006395.1 Candidatus Limnocylindrus sp. | reverse complement strand
GCGAGCTTTGCTCCGAACTCAGCCGGTTGCATCAGTGTTTCGACGAAGATGTCCACTCCGATCACCGCGGAGGGTCCAACCTCTGCGCGGCGTGCCTCGCCATCGGGCCAACGCTTGTGCGGGTCGGGCGCCGAAGGGCGCGGACGGCTCGCAGCGGCGGGGACACTCGTTGGCTTTCGTCCGAGGTTCTCGATCACCGCGTCGGTAAAGCCGGTGGTGCTTGCCGCCGCTTCGACGTCGCCCCCCTGCTGGCGAACCACGTCCTGCGGCAGGGCTTTCCCTTCTTCGAGCGTCGCGAGTACCGCATCTTCGACTTCGTCGGCGAGGTCGAGCTCGCCGATATGGCGAAGCATCATTGCCGCTGAGAGCACGAGCGCCGTCGGGTTGATCACGTTCTTTCCGGCGTATTTTGGCGCAGATCCGTGCACCGCCTCGAAGATTGCCACCCCGTCTCCGAAGTTCGCACTCGACGCAAAGCCGAGACCGCCGACGAGACCGGATGCGAGGTCGCTGATGATGTCGCCATGCAGGTTCGTTGCCACGATCACGTCGAACTGCGCAGGATCTTTCACCATCTGGTGTGCAACGTTGTCGATGATCAGGTGATTCGCCTGGATCGGCGCGTACTCGGGGGCGAGCTGCTCGCCAATGTGTTGGAACATCCCTTCGGTGAGCTTCAGGATGTTCGCCTTGCTGGCGATCGTGACCTTCTTGCGTCTCTCGCGAAGCGCCATCTCGTAGGCGAATCGAATCACCTTCTCTGAGCCCTTCCGCGTGATGATCTTCAGTGCCTGGGCAACGTCGTGGACCTGAAGGTGTTCAATGCCGCCGTAGAGATCTTCGATGTTCTCGCGCACGATCACCATGTCGATCCCCTCGCCCTTGTAGCGCGACGGAACTCCAGGGAGTTCGCGCGCGGGGCGCACGTTCGCGTACGTCTCAAAGAGTTTGCGCAACGTCACGTTGGCGCTCTTCTCGCCGAAGCCGACCGGCGTCTCGAGCGGCCCCTTCAACGCGACACGGGTGCGATCGATACTGTCGCGCGTCGCCTGTGGCACGCCGGTCTGGTCGCCTTTAAGGAATACGGATGCGCCAGCCTCCGCCTCTTCCCAGTCGAAGGCGACCCCAACACGTACCGCTGCCGCATCGATGATTCGCTGCGTTGCGCGTGCGACTTCGGGGCCAACCCCGTCGCCGGGGATCAGTGTGATCGGATGGCGTCGCGTGGCGCTCATGCTCTCCCTCCCGTTGCGATCGGCGCCGTCGAGGCACCGCGCGCGCGGTCGGCGGCGATAAGGCGGCGCAGCCCATCGACGCTCGCGTCGATGACGCGGTCAACGTCACAGGCCGCCTCTTCGTCTTTTGTCATTGGGCGCTGCTCAGGATTGCCGAGGATCAGCATCGCGCCGCCAGCGCGCGCGCGGAGCGTTGCAGCAACGATGAAGATCGTGGCGGCCTCCATTTCGGAGCAGATCGCACCGCCCGCCATCCACGCCTTCCAACGACGTGCCAGGTCGTCGGCGATCGGCATGCGCTCGGGTTCGTGCTGACCGTAGAAAGAGTCCTTTGACTGCGCGACGCCTAGATGCCAGGGGTGGCCGCTCGCGGCAGCGGCATCGCGGAGCGCGATCGTCACGTCGAGGTCGGCGACGGCAGGAAACTCGAGTGGCAGATAGTGGCGACTGGTTCCTTCGTCGCGGATCGCGCCGCTGATCACGCCGATCGATCCTGGCTTGATGTGCGACTGCATCGAGCCCGAGGTGCCGACGCGAAGGAACGTGTCAGTGCCGAGCGAATGAAGCTCTTCGACAGCGATCGCCGCCGAGGGGCAGCCGATCCCTGTCGAGGTGCAGCTCACCGTGACGCCGTCGAGCTCGCCGCTCCAGGTCACGTACTCGCGGCGCTGCGCGACGAAGCGCGGGTTGTCGAATCGTTTCGCGATGCGCTCCACGCGGTCGGGGTCGCCGGGGAGGAGCACGTAGCGTCCGACCTCACCCGCCTTCACGCCGATGTGGTGCTTGCGGCCGTCGGCCTCGGTCATCGCCATCTCAGGCCCCCTTGAGGTACGGCGCAGCGAGAGCCTGCGCCTCTTCACGAGAAAGGTAGCTGCTCTGTGTGCCGTGCTTCTGCACGCTCGCCGAGGCGCAGGCGCAGGCGAGCTCGGCGGCACGCATCGGCTCGAGGCCACGCACCAGGCCAACAGAGAACGCGCCGACAAACGAGTCGCCCGCGCCCGTTGTATCGACGACGCTCACCTTTGGGGCGGCGACGTGGCGCACCGGCTCACCCGGGAGGGCGAGCGCCGCCCCTTCGACGCCGAGGGTCACGATGAGTCGCACCTTGTTCGCATCGGCCGCGGCGCGAATGCGCGCGTCGGCGCCTGGGCCGGTCGCCTCGCCTCCGAAGAGGGCGGCGAACTCACTCTCGTTCGGCGTGAGCCAATCGGTGAGCGAGAGGAGCTCCGGCACGATCGGTCGCGCGGGGGCCGGGTTCAAGAGCGTCGTGATCCCCTTCTCGCGCGCGGCGCGGAAGGCGGCGACAGTCGTCGCCTGTGGTGTCTCGAGCTGCGCGACGACGATCGTTGGGTGAAACTCGTTCACCGCCTGCACGGCAACGGCGGGATCTGTTGCGTCGTTCGCGCCAAGGATCGTGATGATGCGATTCATCCCCGAGGCGTCGACCCAGATCGGCGCGACGCCGCTGCTCCCCTTTACGGTGCGCATCCAGGTGGTGTCGATCCCTTCATCTTTGAAGTTCTGCATGTGGGTCGTGCCGTACGCGTCGTCGCCGACGGCGTTCACCATCGCAACAGGAACGCCGAAGCGCGCCGCCATCACCGCCTGGTTCGCCCCCTTGCCACCGAGGCCGATCTGAAATCGATCGCCGACGATCGTCTCTCCAGCCTCAGGGAGGCGCTTCGCGTAGGCGATCAGGTCGACCATGGTGCTGCCGACGACCAGGATGCGTGGTTCGCTCATGTACGACCTCCAGCCCGCCGCGTTGCGCAGCGCTCAGGCATGATGATGCCGTCTTCGGGCGCAGCGCGCTCGGCACGCACGAGGGAGCAGTGATGATGGGCGCGAGGGGAGGCGAGATGCGAACGAGCAGGCTCTGGGAGAACCCGGTGGCGCAGTCGGTCCTCCCTGTGGTCGACGGGGCGACGACGCTTCGTGTCTCCGAGGAGGCGATCGCCTCGGTTGCTGCATGGATGGCCTACGAAGAGTTCCCCGCCATCGGCACCGCACCACTCTCGCCTTTCGACGTAGGGCCGGATCGCGATCGAATCACCGCGATGACGATGCTCGTCAACACGCTGAACTTTGCCTTCACCGACTTCGGCAGCGGCGAGCGCTACGAGGTCGACTACCAGGGCGTTCACTACGCCGACAGCGAGGCGATGGTTGCCTCGCTGCATCGCGCGCTCAACTCTGGTGTTCCAATCCTTGACGGAGCGTGGGCGGCGACCGTTGATCGGGCGGCGCTCGCAGCGATTTTTGCTGGGAGCATCGAGATCCCGATGCTCGACGAGCGTGCTGCGGTGCTCAACGAGGTCGGGGCGGTGCTCGTCGAACGCTACGGCGGATCATGGGGGCGCTGGGTTGCATCGTGTGCACCTGCACTCTACGCACACGGCGACGGGCTGCTTGAGCGCCTCCCCGCGGAGTTCCCGCGCTTTCGCGACACGTCGACATGGAACGGGCACACCGTGCAGATCATGAAGCTCGCGCAGCTCGGACTCTGGTCGCTGCACCTTCGCCTTGCGCGAGATGAGTTTGCGCTCGTCCGTGATCCCCACGCGGCGACTGGGTTCGCCGACTACATCCTTCCCGTTGCGTTCGAGGTGATGAAGATCTTCTTGTACGCACCAGAACTCTCAGCGCGCATTGCCGCCGGCGCTGAGATTTCGCGCGACAGCAGCGAAGAGGTCGAGCTGCGCGCGGCAACCATTTACGCCGTGACGCGCCTTACCGACGAGATGAACGCGCTTCGGCCGGCTTCGGCGCAACTGATCGCACCCCAAGTCGACTACCGCCTCTGGAAGGCGTACCACGCCACACATCGTCGCCATCACCTCACCCGCACGGTAATGTACTGATGCGCCGCCCACCAAAGCACCTCGCCTGGCTCGTTGCCCTTGCCGCCGCCTACACGGTGATCGTTGCGGTGAGCAACCTGCTCGTCGACACGTTCATCGACCTAGGTGCGTTCGGCATGCTCTCAGCGGGAACGCTCACCTTCGGTGCCACCTTCACCCTGCGCGATCTGGCGCATCAGTCGAGCGACCGCGCTGGGCTCGGGCGCACGCCGGTGCTCGCGATGATTGGCGTGGCGGCGATTGCAAACGTTGCGGTCGCGGCCATCATCGGCATCCCCGGCCGTTTCCTAGTTGCCTCGTTCGGCGCGATCCTCCTCTCGGAGGGGGTCGACACTGAGATCTATCACGCGCTCCGCAGCCGCTCGTGGCTGGTCCGGGTCCTTTCGAGCAATGCGGTGAGCGTGCCGCTCGACTCGATCATCTTCACCGTAGTCGCCTTCGCCGGCGAGGTCGGGTATGAGTTGTCGACCATGGCGCAGATCGTCGAGGCGGACCTGCTCTTTAAGTTTGGGATCGGCGCGCTCATCGCCCTTGGTAAGACCGCCTGGAATCGCGCCCGGGACCGCCGCGCCCTCACCGCCTAGTCAATGGCGAACGAGCGTTCTATCGCCCAGGGTTGAACTTGCTATGGGGCGATGCGCTCCACAAAGGCACCACTCTCTCGATCGACGACCGCGAATCGCGCCGCGGCGCCAGGGGCAATCTGTCCGAGCTCGCGGGTGCGCAGTACCGCTGCAGGTGCGCGCGTGGCGGCGTCGATCGCAGACGCAACGGGAACGCCTACGCCGATGAGATTCGCCACGCCTGAGTCGACGAGCGAAACAGCGCCCACGAGCGTTCCGTCGGCGAGCGTTGCGCGAGCGCCACGCACTCGCGCGCGCATGGTGCCGAGCATGAACTCACCATCACCGAGCCCCGCGTGCGGACAGGCGTCTGAGACCATGACCAGGCGTGAGCCGAGCAGTTCGGCAAAGAGCTTGGCGATGCGCAGGTCGACATGCACTCCGTCGCAAATCATTTCAACGTGCGCGGTGGGGTGCGAGAGCGCCGCTCCCACGACGCCTGGCGTGCGGTGATGGAAGGGATCCATGCCATTGCAGAGGTGCGTGGTGCTGCGAGCGCCACGGTTCCATGCGGCGGTCGCGCGCTCGAACGTGGCCGAAGTGTGACCGACCGATGAGACGATCTTGCGCGCGACGAGGTAGTCGATCAGCGCGTCTGCGCCCTCGAGCTCCGGGGCGTGGGTGACGATGCGCAGCGCCGACCAGTCTTCGGGGCGCTCACGAAGCGCGGCGAGGAGCGCCGTGGCGGTGACGAGTGTTGAAAGGTCGTGCGCGCCGGCGCGTGCGGGTGTAATTGCCGGCCCTTCGATGTGTGCGCCGAGGATCAACGCTTCGCCACGCGCGCGACCGCGCAGCGCATCGGCACGCTGCTCCTGGCGCGCGATCGCAACCGCCCGCATCCAAATGCGCAGGCTGGGGATCGGCAGGCTCACCGTTGCAGGAACTATCGCCGCGTATCCGTGCTGCGCGGTAGATGCGGCGAGCGCACGAAGCGATGCGACGATCTCGCGCTCTGGGCTCCTCCCTCCACGCGTCGCCAAAAGGAGCGCTTCGGCGCCGCCTGCGCCGAGCACGTCGTGCCCGCCTGCGCCGTGAAGGTGCATGTCGATGTAGCCAGGGGTGATCAGCCCGCGCACGCGTCGCGCCCGCTTGGCGAGCGCCGAACTCCCGGCACGACCGATAGAGCGGATCATGCCGACCCCTTTTGTCTCGTAGGTGATGAGCGCATCTTCGACGATACGGCCACCGATCAACGCGTCGCCGCGGATCGCCCGCATCGCGCCGCTCGACGACCCCGCCATCACTCGTGCCCCCCGAGCGCGGCGACACGATCGGCGAAGCGCGCAAAGTAGCGGGCGTTCCACTCGTCGCCACCAGGTGCATTCGACGACTTCCAGATCGGCGTCTCGACGCCGCGCGCATCGAGTAGCGCGAGGAGTCGTTCAAGGAAGAGGTACCAGGCGGCGGTGAAGAGCATTGTGCTCGCCGCCAGCGCACTGCTTCCATCCGGGCGCGACAGCAGCGCGTCGCCGCGCGGCACTCCGGTGTCGATGACAATCGAGGCGACTTGGGCGAGTCGCATCCCCGACGGGTGGCGACTTTCGAGCCCTTCGGAGTGCGGAAGACTGACGAACGCAGCAACGATTGCACCGCGCTCTGCACCAGCGATCGCAGTTTCAACTGGAGCGCCGTTGATCCCCGATTGGCTCACCACGATGAGCAGTTCGCCAGGGCGAATTCCCGCGGCGTCGACGGCGGCGCGACCGCGCGCAGGGTCACGCTCGAGCAACGTTGCGGCGGGGGCGCCCGCCGGCGGCAACGTTGCCGGGTCCCAGAGTGGATTCATTGCGGCGAGCCCACCGGCGCGATGAAACGCCTCAAGCGGCACGATCGCCGAGTGGCCGGTCCCACCGACGTGCACCACGCCGCCTGCGGCGATGGCCTTCGCGCCAGCCTCGGCGAGCGCGTCGAGCGCCGACCCCTGTGTCGCCTCGAGTTGATCGAGTAGGGCGCGAACGCCGTTCAGCCACACGCTCATCGCGCCGCCGTTGTTCGGGCGCCCACGAGGCAAAGCTTCGTCATGCCCTTAGAGTAGCGCCGTCTCCCCCGCAGCGACCGCGTACGCCTCAACCGGGAGGCAGGCGCAGACCACGTTGCGATCGCCATGCACGTTGTCGATGCGCCGCACTGGTGGCCAGTACTTGCGCGCGCGGACCCAGGGGAGCGGGAATGCCCCCTCGTCGCGGGTGTACGGGCGTGCCCACTCGGTGCGCAGTAGGTCGCTGGCGGTGTGCGGCGCATTGCGTAGCGCGCTCGACTCGATCGGCATTGAGCCGGATTCGACTGCCGCGATCTCGACGCGAATCGCGCGCAGCGCCTCGACGAAGCGATCGAGCTCCGCCTTCGACTCAGATTCTGTCGGCTCAACCATGAGCGTTCCAGCCACCGGCCAACTCATGGTTGGTGCGTGGAATCCGAAGTCCATGAGCCGCTTGGCGATGTCTTCCACGGTTGCACCGCTCGAAGCACTCATCGCTCGCACGTCGAGGATGCACTCATGAGCGACGGTACCGTTCGCCCCCTTGTACAGGATCGGATAAGCGTCGCCGAGTCGCGCCGCAAGATAGTTCGCGTTGAGGATCGCGATCTCGGTGGAGCGCTGCAGCCCTTCGGAGCCGAGTGCGGCGATGTACGCCCAGCTGATCGGCAGGATGCTCGCGCTCCCGTACGGTGCCGACGAAACGCGCCCCTCGTCGCTCAGCGCGCGACCCGGCAGGAACTGTGCGAGGTGCTTCGCCACGCCGATCGGCCCCATCCCTGGTCCGCCGCCGCCGTGGGGAATCGCGAAGGTCTTGTGCAGGTTGAGATGGCAGACATCCGCGCCGAACGCTCCCGGTCGCGAGAGGCCAACCTGCGCGTTCATATTTGCACCGTCCATGTAGACCTGCCCACCAGCGGCGTGCACCGCAGCGCAGATCGCGACGATTTCCGCTTCGAAGACGCCGTGGGTGCTCGGATAGGTGACCATGAGTGCGCCGAGTCGGTCGGCGTGTTCGGCAATCTTTGCCGCAAGGTCGGCGGTGTCGACGTTGCCATGCTCGTCGCAGGCGACGACCACAACGCGGAACCCCGCCATCACGGCGCTTGCTGGGTTGGTGCCATGCGCGGAGCTTGGAATGAGGCAAACGTCACGCCCCTTCTCGCCGCGGGAGTGGTGCCAGCGCCGGATCGCCAATAGTCCGGCGTACTCGCCCTGCGACCCCGCGTTCGGCTGCAGGCTGATCGCGGCGAAGCCGGTGATCTCTGCGAGCCACAATTCGAGGTCGGCGAAGAGTCGCGCGTACCCAGGCAGGCGCGCAGGATCAGAGAACGGGTGGACCCGGGCGAATCCTTCGTGGCCGATCGCCTCCATCTCGGTGGTGGCATTCAACTTCATCGTGCAGCTGCCAAGCGGAATCATCGAACGGGTAAGGCTGACGTCCTTGTCGGCGAGCCGGAAGATGTAGCGCAGCATCTCCGTCTCAGAACGATGCAGTGTGAAGACGGGATGTGTGAGGATCGCGTCGCTCCGTCGCAGCGACAAAGGGAGTGCACCACGCGCGACTGCGACTGAATCGACGGCCGACGGCACTACGGCTCCGAATGCGGCGAGGAGTGCTGCAACGTCGGCCTCGCTCGTGGTCTCATCGCAGGCGATGCCGACCCCTGTCGCGTCGATGCGACGCAACTCGAATCCCGCCGCAGCACCAGCCGCAACAAGTGCGTCGACGCGCGCGGGGCTCCCCGCCTCGATGGCGATCGCACCAAAGTACTGCTGCGATCGAAGCTCTAGGTCGACGGCGGCGCCGCGCGCGGCGAGTCCAGCAGCGATGGTCGCGGCACGAAGTTGCACGCGCTCGGCGATCGCCCGCAGTCCGTCGGGGCCATGCCATGCGGCATACAACCCAGCGATCACCGCAAGGAGCACCTGCGCGGTGCAGATGTTCGATGTCGCCTTCTCGCGACGAATGTGCTGCTCGCGGGTTTGCAGGGTGAGGCGGTATGCAGGATTGCCGTCGGCGTCGACGGAGACGCCCACGAGTCGTCCGGGGAGGGCGCGCTTGTACGCGTCGCGCGTGGCCAAGAATGCAGCGTGCGGACCACCGTTCCCCATCGGCACGCCGAAGCGCTGGCTGCTGCCGATCACCACGTCGGCGCCCTGTGCTCCGGGACTCTCGAGTAGGACGGCGGCGAGCGGATCGGTCGCAACGATCACGAGCAGCTTCGCCGCATGTGCCGCCTCGATATCGGCACGAATCGAGCGCACCGCCCCCGAGCTCCCAGGGTTCGAGAGGAGGAGCGCATACGGACGCTCGCCATCGCGTGACGCCGCGGCGCGCGCAAGGAGTGCTGGGGGCGGCGCGACCTCAATGGCGATGCCGATCGGCTCGCAGCGGGTGCGCAGCACCGCGATCGTTTGCGGATGCGTGTCAGCGTCGACGAGGATCAGATTGCCGTCGCTCACCGTTGAAACGCCGTGACAGAGCGCCGCGGCCTCCGCCGCCGCCGTCCCCTCGTCGAGGAGTGAGGCGTTGGCGATCTCCATGCCGGTCAGGTCGCAGATCGCCGTTTGGAAATTGATCAGCGCCTCGAGGCGACCCTGTGCAATCTCGGGCTGATACGGCGTGTAGGCGGTGTACCAGGCGGGATTCTCCAACACGTTGCGCTTGATCACCGGCGGCGTGATGGTGTCGTGATACCCCTGACCGATCATCGAGCGGAGCGGCCGATTCGACGCGGCGAGCGCGCGCAGCTCGGCTGCGACCTCGGCCTCGCTGCGTGCCGCAGGAACGCGGAGCGGTTCGGCGCTACGGATACCGGCAGGAACGGTGTCGCGGATCAGCGCGTCAAGCGAGTCGCGACCAATGACGCGCAGCATCTCGGCAACGTCGGCCGCGTCAGGACCAATGTGTCGATCGGCGAAGCTGTGTGTTCGCTGCACTTCGGGCATGACGGCACCTCCTCGGTGCCCCGCTGTCCATCTGCCTGAGAGCATCCCTGCGGCGCATAGAGCGCTCGCAAGTTCCTCCGTCGGCGCGCGCTGCGCGAATCTCTTCGCGCATCACGCTCTCCAGCGTCCCCATCCCCGCGCGGTCCATCTGCCTGAGAGGTTCCGGACCGTTGCTCCGTCGGCGCCGCAGCAGCGTTCGGTTTCCCGATCGCCCCACGAACTCTTCCGCGCGGTTTACTTGAGGGTTCCGCCGCACATACTACTCCTCGGTTCGGTACTGTGATGAGGATGATTCGCCCACGACCTCAAACCACCAGGGCTCGTTGGGTGCTCTTGGCGGCGCTGCTCGCCGCTTCGTTGCTATGGGGGTGCGCTCCGGCACCAAGCGGCTCGGGTGATTCCCCTAGTATCTCGGAGAAGCCGAGCAGCTCCCCCGTGGGTACGACGGCGAGCATCCGAATCCACGCAACTGGTATCCCAAATCCTACCGACGTCGATGAACTCCCCGACGGAAGCCTGCTCGTCGGCGCACGAGACGGGCGGCTGTTTCGCGTGGCCGGTGATGGAACTGTCGGGATGATCGGAGATCTTTCCGAAAAGGTATTCAGCGGCGGGGAGCGCGGTCTTCTCGGTATTGCACTATCGCCGCCGGCGGCGCAATCCGAGGAGCGAGCCCTGTACGCAACGTATAACCGCAAAGGCGACGGTGCAACCGTGTTGGTTTCCGCCCGCCTCAAATTGCAACCATTCGGGATCTTCGGAGTTTCCGATCCGCTCTTGGTGATCGACCACTACAACTCCAATCACAATGGTGGAGACATCGTTGTGCTCAGAGATGGGACTCTCATCGTCTCCACAGGCGACAGCGGGGGGAGTGGCGACCCGTTCAATGCGGCGCAAAACCTCAAGAGCAACCTTGGAAAGCTGCTTCTCATCGACGTGCGCGGGTCTGTTCCGGCGGTGAGAACGATCGCGCGTGGACTCAGAAATCCTTGGAAGATTGCGCTCGATCCAAACGAATCAACCCTTTGGATTGCGGATGTCGGGCAGGAAAGCCACGAAGAGGTCAACCGCTTCCCGCTCGAAGTGATTGCCGATCAAGGATCGAGACTCGTAAATTTCGGCTGGCCGATCCTCGAGGGTGATGCATGCTTTCGCTCGACTCCCTGCACCCCGCCTGACGACTATCTTGCGCCGGTATGGACCTATCGACACGGCCCCTCATGCTCGATCATCGGCGGCACTGTGACGCGCGGCGAGTACCTGTATTCCGATTTCTGCGACGCAAAGATCTTTGCGCTGCCACTCGATGCGGCCTCGGGAACGCCGCCGACTCTCCTGCTGCCCCTCGGCGAAAAACGCCAGCCTTCGGCGATCTTCTCTACAAAGGACGGGAGAGTTTGGGTCTTGGACATCGATCGCGGTGAGGTGCTGGAAATCCTGCTGGCGGATTAGACGATCTTGAGGGCAACCTCATGCGCTTCGCCATCGAGGATCCACCAGGCGCGAATCCCTGGCTCGCCGTCGGGGGCGGCATGGCCCCGAGCAAGCGAGACGATCAAGTAGAGCGCGTCGGGGTATCCGGCAACGAGCACATCGGTGCTCGACGGCTCTGCCTTGGAGGCAACGTGTGAGTGGACGATCCCCCAGATCGCCTCGTCGGCGTCGTCGGCCGCGATGCTGATGCGCAGCAGCTCCGTCGCGTCGATCTCGTAGAGGATCGGTGACCCGAGGCTGTTGCGCGTCGGCTCCCATCGCAGGGCCGCCCCACCGCTCGCCGCGTCAGCGGTACCGATGAGGATGCCGCAGGCCTCGCGCGGTGATTCGGCGCGAGCGTGATCGCGCATCGCTGAAGCGATTGCGGCGGTGAGCTGAAAGGATTTTGGTCGAACGGCCAGTGGTGTCGTCACGAGATGCTCACCACCAGAAGACGTCGCCCTCGAGGGCATCGTCCATGCCGTCGAGATCCCCCTCGACGAATCCCGCTGAAAAGTACTTCCACCCCGCGTCGCAGGCGATGAAGACGATGGTGCTACCAGGTGCCGCGTCGCGGGCGATGCGACGTGCAACGGCGAGCGTTGCTCCAGTCGACGGGCCAGCGAGGATGCCAGTTCGGTGCGCCAGCTCGCGCGCCGCAACGATCGACTCGCGGTTGCCCACCAAGATGCGACCAGCAAGGAGCCGATCGTCGAGCACCTCAGGGGTGAAGCCGTCGGCAAGCGAGCGCAGGCCGGTCACCTTCTCGCCCGGCATCGGTTCTGCAGCCCAGACCGCAACGCTTGGCTTCGCGTGCGCGAAGAAGCGCGCGAGCCCTGTGGCGGTTCCGCCCGTGCCGAGCCCAGCGACCACCACGTCGACCTCGGGGCAGTCGGCAAAGATTTCGGGGGCGGTCGTACCCTCGTGTATGTCGGGATTGGCGCGATTCGCGTACTGATCGGGCATCACGTAGGTTGAATCTTCGGCGGCCATGCGGCGTGCGAGCGCAACGGCGCCATTCGATCCCTCCTCTGCCGGTGACTCCAGGATCTCCGCGCCAAAGGCACGCACCGCCTGGCGCCGCTCTTCGGTGGCGTTCGCCGGCATCACCAGGGTGATTGGAATACCGCGCGCTGCGGCGTGCATGGCGAGCGCCGCGCCCGTGTTGCCGCTTGTCGGCTCCAAGAGGCGTACACCTGGGCGCAACCGACCGTCGCGATCGAGCGCATCGATCAGCGCCTTCGCGGTGCGATCTTTGATCGACCCCGTAGGGCCAAGGAGCTCGACCTTCGCGAAGAGTCGCACCCCTACGGCGCGCGCCGCATCGGGGAGGAGCGCATCGACCGCGACGAGCGGCGTGGCGCCGACAACGTCGGTGATCCGCTCGTACCGCATCGCTGCCCCTAGCGCGATCCGCCGGCCATCGCCGGCAAGATCACCACCTCGATGCCTGCGGGGGTGGGCGTGTCGAGCCCCGCAAGGTGTCGCGCGTCGGCGCCGTCAACGTAGACGTTCACCCAGCGGCGCAGCGCGCCATCACTCTCGAAGATCTGCTCGCGCAGATCCGCATGTGCCGCAACGAGTGCGCTGAGCACCTCGCCGAGTGTTGCACCACTCATCTGCACCACCTTGACGCCGCCTACGTGGGCGCGGAGCACCGGCGGAATGCGTACCGATACGCTCATGACTGAACTCCCTTCGCTGTTGCTGCGCTACCGCAGGCGGCGCAGTTCGGATCGCGTTGAACCGTAAGTTCGGTGAAGCTTCCTTCGAGTGCATCCCACAGCAGCAGCCGCCCGATGAGCGGCTCGCCGATTCCAAGGAGCAGCTTGAGTGCCTCGGTCGCCTGGAGCACGCCGATCGCACCCGGAAGCACGCCGAGCACCCCGGCAACGCCGCAGCCTGGCGCCATATCCGGCGGTGGCGGCGTGGGGTGGAGGCAGCGGTAGCAGGGGCCACGACCTGGAGCGAGCACGGTGAGCTGCCCCTCAAAGCGGAAGACCCCAGCGTGCACCACAGGAATGCCGAGCTTCACCGCCGCATCGTTCAGCGCGTAACGCGCCTCGAACGTATCGGTGCCATCGATCACCACGTCCACCCCGTCGAGGAGCGCCGCAACGTTCTCGACGGTGAGCGCACCGTTGATCGAATCGACTTGCACGTCGGGGTTCAGCGCACGAATCTGCACCGCCGCAGACTCAACCTTCGGCATACCAACACGCTCCGTGGTGTGGATCACCTGCCGCTGCAGGTTCGACGCCTCGACCACATCGAAGTCGATGATGCGCAGGTGGCCGATGCCGGCTGCCGCAAGGTAGAGCGCCGCGGGCGCACCGAGTCCGCCCGCGCCAACGAGCAGTACTCGCGCGTCGAGCAACTTCGCCTGACCTTCAGCGCCAACGCCTGGAAGGAGCAGGTGGCGTGAGTAGCGCGTCTTTTGCTCTGGTGTGAGCGTTGTCGTTTCAACAACGGGGAGTCCCGCCTCAGACCAGCCCTTGATGCCGCCCGCCATTGAGCGCAGGTTCGTGTAGCCGAGGCCGGCAAGGGTCTCAGCGGCGGCGGCCGATCGCACGCCACCGGCGCAGTAGAGAAGGATCGGCGCCGACTTGTCGGGTGCGATGGTTGCAATGGCAAAGCTGATCGTCCCCTTCGGCGCGTGCGTTGCACCGTGCAGGTAGCCCGCATCCCACTCGTTCTGCTCGCGCACGTCGATCAAGATCGGACGCTCCGGCGAGGCGAGCAGCTGCTGCGCCGCGTTCGCGTCGACCTCGGTGAACCCCTTCGTCGTCATTAGCTCCCCCTCGTCATGCGAATCTTCTGCGGCACGATCTTCGACGCACCCTGCGGCGTGCTTCGTCGCTCGAACCAGACCATGACACCGTAGAGCTTGCAGGCGACACAGATCCCCGTGATCGCAAGGAGCGATTGAAGGGCGGCGACGCTGGCCACAAGGGCCAGCGCCAGGAACTCGGCCCCGATGGCGGCGTTCGTAACTACGGCGGCGAGGAGCGCGCCGCCCCCGAGTAGCTGGGCCAGGCGCAGGCCGGGGACCGGCTGCAGGTGATGCGGTGCCGGAGCGCCGATGGTGCCGCGCTGGCGCAACAGGCGGAAGGGGAGGGCGAGGAGGCTGACGCGCAGCGCGGTCGCGGCGCTCAAGAGCATTGCGGCAGCGATCGCGGCTACAAGTAGCGACGATGCGCCGCGCGAGGCGCCAGCGCCGTCGAGAAGGGAGACAAGAGAGAGGAGGAGGACGCTGATCGCAGCGCCTGTGCGGAAGCCTCGTGAGTCGGTCATTTGGGACATCTGGTTCACCTCAATGTGCAGGAGTTGGGTGGATGGGCGTCACAACGCCCGGTCCGCCCGAGAGACTTCCTGCGAGGTGTTTAGCGCGCGAGAAGTCGCGGGGCGGGAAGGGTTGACCGAGGACAGATGCTCGGCTCCCCCGCAACGATCGCGATTAGTGCTGCTGCGCTCATGCGACGAATGGTAGCGAGTGAACACGAATGGTGCTCGCACCAATTGCAAGGCGTTGCATCATCGCGATGGAGTCTCGTCGATCGCCTTCTGTGTCGTCTCGAGGCCCAGGAGTGCGCAGTGGATACGCGCTGGCCCCACGGTGATGCCGAGCAGCTCCATCACGTAGGGCGTTCCGAGCGCGCGCACTTCGTCGAGGCTCTTGCCGCGCAGCTCGTCGGTGAGCAGCGAGGTGGATGCCATCGAGATTGCACAGCCGCGGCCGCTGAAGGCTACGTCGGTGATCTTGCCTGCGGCGTCGATCTCGAGCTGCATGGTTATCTGGTCACCGCAGTTCGGGTTGCGGCCGTCTCGACTCACCGTAGGTGTGCTGAGGGTGCCGAAGTTGTGCGGCGACTGGTAGTGCTCGAGGATCTGCTCGCGATAGAGATCGTCCATGCCGCCTCCTGCTCGTTCCGCCGCCCTTATCGAGCGAAGATCTTCCATGCGTCGCGCAGCCCCGCGAAGAGCGCGTCGAGATCGTCGTCGGTGGTGTACGGGGCAACGCTCACGCGCGCCGTGGCTGAAAGTTCCAGTTGCTCGTGAAGCGGCATGGCGCAGTGGTGGCCGGCTCGGATCGCCACGCCGCGGCGATCGAGGATTTCGGCGAGGTCATGGGCGTGCACGGTGGCGCTCGAAAAGGCGACGAGGCCCGCGCGCTCCGCAGCGTTCTGCGTGCCGAGGATCCGGACGTCCGGGAGCGCCGCAGGGAGCTCTCGCAGCACGCGGTCGAGCATGCCCACCTCGTGGCGGTGGATCGCCTCGCGACCGAACTCATCGATCAGGTCGCAGGCGGCGGCCATGGCGACGGTCCCCGAAGCGTCGGGGGTACCGGCCTCGAAGCGCTGCGTCCCTTCAGCGAAGAGTGCGTCACGAAGGCGCACCTCGCGAATCATGTCGCCCCCCGTCTCGATCGGCGCCATCTCGGCGAGAAGTTCGGCACGCGCCCAAAGGCCGCCACCAGAGAAGAGTGCGCCCATCTTGTGCGCGCTGAAGGCGTAGAAGTCGGCGCCGGTCGCAGGGATGTTCACCGGCATGTTCGCCACCGCCTGACATCCATCGACGGAGAGGAGCGCGCCGGCGGCGTGCACCTGCGCTGCGATCTCGGCGAGCGGCGCGATCGAGCCGAGCACGTTCGACACGTGCGGAACGGCAACGATCTTCGGCTTCAACTTGAGGAGACCGTCGAGGCGATCCCACAGGATTTCGCCGGTAACGTCGTTGACAGGGATGAACTCGAGATCCGCGTCGACCTCGCGTACGATCTGCTGCCACGGAATGAGGTTTGCGTGATGCTCGGCCTCAGTGACCAGCACTACGTCGCCGCGACCGATATTCGCGCGTCCCCATGAGCGCGCCACAAGGTTCAGCGCCTCGGTGGCGCTGCCGAGCATCACCAACTCTTCGGCGGGAACACCGAGGAAGGCTGCGGTGCGGGCGCGCGCCGTCTCG
>JBPCTG010000036.1:0-2154 GCA_051006395.1 Candidatus Limnocylindrus sp. | reverse complement strand
GGGTGGAGACGATCCGCGACTCGCTGCGCTCGGCAACGGCCCACTGCTCGGACTCCCCACCGGCGCTGCGGTGGAGTGGCGTCCTGACGGAGTTTTGCCGCGACTCCCGTGGTCGCGCGCGGCCGCAGTTACGGTGCGCGGCGGTCGTTAAAGCGACAGCGCATGCGCACGGGGCAGTGCGCGCAATCGGGGTGCAGCGCGTCGCAGTGGCCGCGTCCGTGGCGAATCAGTGCCACGTGCGCCGCGTACATCTGCTCGGGGGGAACGAGGGTCAGCCACGCGTCATGTGCGAAGGCGAGGCTCGCCTTCGGTGGAAGCAGGCCGATCCGCTTGCTGACACGCTCCACATGCGTGTCCACCGGCATGAGCGGAACACCGAAGCAAAAGAGCATCACGATCGACGCGGTCTTTGGGCCGATCCCTGGGATCGCGGTGAGCCAAGCGCGCGCATCAAGCGGCGACATCACTCTGAGGAACGAAAGGTCGTAGGCCCCGGCATGCAGTCGAATCGTTCGCAAGGCGCGCTTGATACGCGGCGCCTTTTGCGCGGCGAGGCCGCCTGAGCGAATCGTCGCTGCGATGCTCCGTACCGGGGCCGCCTCAACGGCGGCCCAGTCGGGGTAGCGCGTTCGCAGCGCAGTGAAGGCGCGCTCCGCGTTGGCGTCGCTGGTGTTTTGGCTCAGGATCGTGGTGACCAGCTCGTCGATCGGATCGAGTCTCGGGCGCCATGTTGGCGTGCCGTAGAGGGTGGCGAGGCCCTCGAGCGTGTCGGCTGCGAGCCCCGGCCGTGTGCGCTCCAGGCGACGCACCCACGCCGTTGCCTTCGCCGCGACCGGTCCTGCCCCACGTTTCCCCACGCTCGGATCCTAGTCGTGCTCGAAGGTGGAGTGCTGAGAGCCCCTCTCTTCCCCGCACCCGACGCACCGCACTGCGCACGCACCGCTCCATACCGTCATCCTGCGCGGAGTGCCTGGGAGCGCGCGAACCTCTTGCGTCGCCAGTCATAGGGAGGAACATTCGTATGGCAGCGAGAATTGGCGCGGGAACGCGGATCACCGTACCGGCGAGTTGGATCGCGTCATGGACGCTCTACGACCTTGCGAACACCATCTGGTCGTACGGAATATTCTCGTACGCGATCGGCCTCTACCTCACGAGCGAGGGGGTTCTTGGCGAATCTGACGGCAACCTGTGGCTACAGATCTCTATCGCCCTCTCAGTCGGCATCAACGCCTTGATCTCTCCCGCGATTGGAGCCATCTCCGATCGCGCTGGTCGACGCATGCCGTACCTCCTCTTCTTCACGCTGCTCGCCATCATCCCGGCGATGCTGATCCCGCGTGTCGAGGTTGGCCTCGGCATCGTGCTCTTCTGCATTGCGAACTTTGGCTACCAGTCGTCGCTCGTCTACTACGACGCGACGATCAAGCTGGTGAGCACCCCTGAGAATCGAGGCTGGGTCTCAGGGCTCGGCAACGGCCTCGGATACCTTGGAACGATCCTCATCGGCGTGATCATTCTCTTCGGCGATCTTGGTCCGATTGAGGTGTTCACCATTGCGCCGATCCTCTTCGCGGTCTTGGCTGCACCAATCTTCGTCTTCATCAAGGAGGTTCCTGAGCCAGCGGGGAAGGAGTCGAACGGCAGTTCACTCGCGGCGACGCTCGCTACGATTCGTGAGCTGAAGCGCTACCCAGGGTTGCAGCGATTTCTCACCGCGCGCTTCTTCTACACCGATGCCCAGAACACCGTGATCTCGATCATGGCGGTATTCGCCGTCCAGGCGGTCGGCTTCACTCAGGGTCAGGCGAACTATGTGCTGGTTGCGCTCGCGACCACCGCGGTCATCGGCGGACTCGTATGGGGCCGCCTCACAGATACCCGAGGGCCAAAGTGGACACTCAATCGCGTCCTCCTCCTTTGGGCCATCGCGCTGCTGATCGGTTCACTCTTCGTCTCACCGATTCCATTCATCGTTGCTGGTGTGATCCTTGGTTTCGGGTTCGGTGGACTCGCTGGCGCAGACCGCATCCTCATGTATCGCCTCTCGCCGCCGAAGCAGCTCGGCGAGTTTTACGGTCTCTATGGTCTTGTTGGCAAGGGGTCGCAGGTGATCGGTGGACTTTTGTACGGAGCAACGATCTATCTGCTCCA
>JBPCTG010000035.1:0-5758 GCA_051006395.1 Candidatus Limnocylindrus sp. | reverse complement strand
ACGGACCTCTTCTCGGCGAGTGCCTTCCCGTGGCTCGAGGGTGAGTCGCTCGCGCAGATGGTGGAGGTCGAGAGCAACGCGCACTGGGCCGACCACATCGCGCACTTCGGATAGAATCGCCGGCGGAGGGGTGCCGGAGCGGTTGATCGGAGCTGTCTTGAAAACAGCCCAGGTCGGAAACGGCCTGCGGGGGTTCGAATCCCTCCCCCTCCGCCACCCTTACTGCTCCACAACCACCTCGCAGGTGCGATACAGCGCCGCGCGTCAGCAGACGGTGCGCATCAGCAGGCACCGCTCGTGAATAGGATGTGCCGCCGATGATCAGTCCTGGGCTCTGTGCTGGCTGTCAGCATGCTCGGCTCCTGCGCAGCGGCAAGGGGTCGCACTTCGTGCGCTGCGGGCGCTCCGACCGTGAGGCCGACTACCCGCGCTATCCGCGCCTCCCCGTGATGCGTTGCGCCGGCTTCGAGCAGTTGCCAGGCGACCAGAGCGAAGCGGCTAGCGGCGATGCTCCTCAGCACGACGTGTCGCCGCCATCAGTAGCTCCCAGATCGCCCGAAGATCCTCTGCGCTGAGCGGCGCGGCGCCGTGCGCAGCGATGCGCTCAAGGAGCGCCGCCTCGCGCGCTGGATCGTGTACCGGGCGGCCGAGCTCGGCCTTTGCGGCGCCGGCATCAACGCCGAGCTGCGCCCGCTCGGCGAGGAGTTCGAGGAGACGCACGTCAATCGCGTCGATCGCTGCGCGAATCTCAGCGAGGCGCTGCTCTGCGTCGCTCATGCGCCGCTCCCGCCAGCGGCACGCACCTCGGCGCGGAGATCGGCGATCAGTTGCACCGCAATCTCGTAGCCGGCGGCGCCTTGGCCGCGCACCGTGATTGCGGCTACATCTTCGATGAGATTCACGCGGCGGAACGACTCGCGCTCGGCGGGGTCAGAGAGGTGCAGTTCGGCGAAGGGTCGCTCGACGGCGAGGAGTGCGTCGCGCAGGCTGACGCTGGTGTGGGTGAGGCCACCCGGATTGATCAGGAGCCAGTCAAAGTCGCGACGATGCAGCCGGTCGATGAGCACACCCTCGTGATTCGACTGCAGCGCCTCGACGAGGCGGAGCCCGGCGGCCGACGCCGCGCTTGCGACGCGCCCCTCGATCTCAGCAAGGGTGGTGGTGCCGTAGATCTCGGGCTCGCGTTCGCCGAGCAGGTTGAGGCTCGGCCCGCTGAGCATCAGGAGGCGATCGCCGGTCGCGTGCGCTCGCGCTCGCGCAGAGAGCTCCTGTGCCGTTATTCGCTTCGCGGATGCGCTCATTGATCGCTCCTGACCTCTGACTACCGCTGCATTGCAGTGCGCTGCGCTGCTCGGCCGGCGAGCGCGGCCGTCACAGCGCTCTCGACGAGGCTAGCAGGGAGATCGTCACGCACGGTGTATCCATCGCCCGTGGGCAGCACCCAGCGGATCTTTCCTGCTGCAACCTTTTTGTCGCGCTGGGCGATTGTGAGGAGGTCGGCGGCGCGTTCGTTGCGCGGGGCGACGCCGAGCCCGAGACGGTCGAGGAGCGCCGCTGCGCGCTCGGCACGCGGCCGAGGGGTGACGCCGAGCTCCACGCCGATCTGAAGCGCCGCGCGCAGCCCGTAGCCGACCGCCTCACCGTGAAGGATCCCGCTGTAGTTGGTCGCCTGCTCGAGGGCGTGGGCGAGGGTGTGGCCAAGGTTGAGGCTGATGCGTCCCGCCGCCTCGCGCTCGTCACCGCGTACCACCTCGCACTTCCACCAGCCGGCGCGCTCCACGATCTCTGCGAGCGTACCGTCGTCGTGCACGCTCTGGTCGGCGGCCGTAAGGCGTTCCGCCGCCGATTCAAGGAGTGCGAAGAGTCGCTCGTCGCCGAGGAGTGCGACCTTCACCGCCTCGCCAAGCGCGGCGACGATCTCGCGAGCTGGGAGCGATCGAAGCGCGCGTAGATCGGCAATCACGGCGCGCGGTTGATGGAAGGCACCGATAAGGTTCTTCCCTTCAGGTAGATCGACTCCGGTCTTTCCACCGAGTGAGGCGTCGAGCTGGCCGGCGAGCGTTGTCGGGATGGCAATCCAGTCAATCCCTCGCAGGTAGAGTGCGGCCAGCATCCCTGCTGCGTCGGTAAGTGCACCACCGCCGATCGCGACGATCAGGTCGCCGCGCTCAACCCCCGCGCGCGCGAGCGTGCTCGCCGCGGCGCCGATCACTTCGAGACGTTTCGCCGCCTCGCCGCTCGGCAGGTCGACGCGGATGATCTCGATCCCTGCATCGTGGATCGCCACCTCGGCCGCGTCGCCGAGGGCACGCGCCGCGTTCGGCTCGGTAACGATGACAACACGCGCCGCGCGGCGCGCCCGCAGTTCACGCAACAGCGCACTCGCGGCGATCCCTTCACCGAGAATCCAACGCCCAGTGGGCAGCGCCGCATCGATGAGGCGTCGCTCCGGTGTCGGCTGCGCTGTAATGAGGCGGAGCGCTTCGTCGGCGAGCGAGGCCGGGTTGCGCGCGCTTGTGAGGCGCAGCCCGGTTGCGTAGAAGCGCTCGCGCTCGGCGCGCAGGCGTGGCAGGTGGCGGAGCGGGTCTTCGCCGCGGAAGATTGGCCGCACGACCTTCGCCTCGCGGAGTCGCGCTGCGATCGCACTGTTGGGGGCGTCGATCCAGAGGAGGTGCGCCTTTCCAGCGAGCGCCCAGCGGTTGCGTGGGTCGATCAGTGCCCCGCCACCGAGCGAGACGATGCGGTCGATGCCGAGCGCCGCCGCCTCGCCGAGCGCTGCGTCGTTTGCTGCGCCTCTTGTGGCTGGGGCCTTGGCTGCGGTAAGCGCCGCGATCGCGGCGCGCTCGCGGGAGCGAAATCCGTCCTCCCCCTCGCGGGCGAAGATCTTCTCGGCGTTGTCATCGGGCACCCCCGTCTCCGCGATGATCGCGCGGTCCAGGTCGAGGTAGGGGAGCGAGAGCCGCGTCGCGAGCTTGCGCCCGAGAGAGCTCTTTCCAGCGCCAGGGAGGCCGACGAGGATCAGGTCCACGATCGCCTCTAGTCGTCGCCGCCAGAGCCGGCGGCACTCGTACCGCTCGCATCGGTCTCTGGGTCGCTAGCGGCGCTGGCACCTGGCGCTGGTGTGCGTCGCGGGGCGGCCTGTCGAGCGCGGAGTGCGGCGAGGTTCGCCTTGATCTCTTCCAGTGAGTCGCCGCCGAGCTTCTCGAGGAGGAACGGCACGATCGCGAGCGCAGTCATCGCCTCACCGATCACCCCCGCGGCGGGAACGACGCTGATGTCAGAGCGCTCGTAGTGTGCCTTCTCGACCTTCTCGCCGGTGATCAGGTCGGCAGATGGGAGCGGACGGGCGAGGGTGCTGATCGGCTTCACGGCCCCCCGGATCACGAGCGGCTCGCCGTTCGTAACGCCGCCGGTGAGGCCGCCCGCTCGGTTCGTGCGGTGCACCCAGGTTCCGTCGGCCTTGCGCCCCTCAATCACGTCGTGAACTTCGGAGCCGAAGATGCGCGTCTGCTCGAAGCCGAGACCGAACTCGACGCCCTTCACACTCTGGATGCTTGCCATTGCGCCGGCGAGCGCCGTGTCGAGGCGACGATCCCAATGCACGTGTGAGCCGAGGCCGATGGGCAGCCCCTTCACCACCACCTCAAAGATGCCGCCGACGGTGTTTCCCGCCTCGCGTGCCGCATCAATGCGGGCAATCATGCGCGCTTCGGCCGCCGGATCGGGGCAGCGGAGTGGACTCTCCTCGCTCTCGGCGCGACTGCGGGTGCAGCTCTTCGGATCGACGGCGACACCACCAACCTCGGCGGTGAATGACCAGATCTCTACGCCGAGTGCGCCAAGCAGCGCCTTCGCTACGCCGCCGGCGGCAACGCGGGCGGCGGTCTCGCGCGCCGAGGCACGCTCGAGCACGTTGCGCACATCGTCGAATCCGTACTTCAGCGCTCCCGCAAGGTCGACGTGGCCGGGGCGCACCCGCGTCACGGGGATCGCACGCTTCGTCCCGTCAGCAGCTGCGGCTGCGAGTTCAGCCGACTGATCGCTGCTCAACGGCTCAACCTGCATCACACGAGTCCAGTTCTCCCAGTCTCGGTTCTCGATCAGCAGCAGGATCGGCGAGCCAAGGGTTCGGCCGTGACGCACGCCGCTACGAATGCGGGCGCGATCCTGCTCGATCTTCTGACGTGCGCCGCGACCGTAGCCGCCCTGACGGCGCCGCAGGTCCACCTCGAGGTCACCCTCCGTCAGCGGAACCCCTGCGGGCATCCCTTCGACGATCACGCCGAGTTCGGGGCCGTGAGATTCGCCTGCGGTAAGGAATCGGAACGTCATGACTTCCCTCCTTTGCCCTTCAATAATGCCGTCTCCAGAGCCGCGCGCATCACGGCGATCGGTGCAACCCGTCCGGTCCAGAGGGTGAAGGCCGCCGCCCCCTGCCCGAGGAGCATCTCGCGACCATCAATCGCCTCGGCGCCGCCAGCGCGCGCGGCGCGTACGAGCGGTGTCTCGTCTGGTCCGTAGGCGAGATCGATCACCAGCTGCCCAGCGTGAAAAGCCTCTGCAGGGAGTGGCGACTCGCCCTTCAAGGCGAGGCTCGTGGCGTTGATGATGAGCCCGGCGCGGGTTGCATCGTCGGCGAGGACGCTCTCGTGCCAGGGGACGGGCCGCAAGGTGAGGTGCGGCGCGGCCGCCGAGACCGACCGCGCCAACTTCTCGCCGCGATGGAGGTGACGGTTCGCAATCGCGATGCGCGCTGCACCAGAGGTCGCGAGGACGGCGAGGACGGCACGAGCCGCGCCACCGGCGCCAAGGAGGAGCACATCGCGGGGTGGCTGGCGACCGTCGACGAGCAGTTCGAGGGCGCTACGGAAGCCAGTCACGTCGGTATTGCGCCCGATCAGTCGTGCCCCTGCGCGGACGATCGTGTTCACCGCGCCAATCGTCGTCGCCTCCTCATCAACCGTGTCGAGGAGGGAGCCGATCGCCTCCTTATGGGGGATCGTGACGTTGGCGCCGATCGCATCGGGATCGGCGCGAAGAGCGGCGACCGCCTCGGCGAGGTCGCCAGGCGCCACGTCGCACAATTCATAGCGGACTGGGAGGTGCTCATGGTCGAACGCCGCCTGCTGAAAGGCGGGGGAGAGGCTGTGCGCAACCGGATGCCCGAAGAGGAGGGCGTGCTTCATGCGACGCCCCCTGCGATCCGTTCAAGGTCGGCGAAGAATGTTGGGTAGCTGACCGCGGCCGAACCCTCGTCGTCGATCTCGACCGGGGCGGCGCCAACGGCCGCGGCGATCGCAAAGGTCATCGCGAGGCGGTGATCTCCGCGGGCCTCCGGGGCGCCACCCGCCGGGCGCCCGCCACCGGGGAACGAGAGGTCGTCGCCGTTCACGTGGGCCACGAGGCCGAGCGCGGTCAGCCCATCGGCGATGCCGGCGATTCGGTCACTCTCCTTTGCGCGCAGCTCACCCGCACCACGAATCGTTGTCTCGCCGGTCGCGCATGCGGCGGCAAGCGAGAGGGCAGGGATCTCGTCGATCGCCAGGGCTACGTCGGCGGGGGAGATCGCCGCGCCGTGAAGGGCGGCGCTGCGCACGTGCAGATCGCCGATCGGTTCTCCTGAACCATCGTCCGCTCGCGGGGTCTCTTCGATGGACGCCCCCATGCGTCGCAGTAGGTCGATCGCGTGGCGTCGTGTGGGGTTGAGCGAGACGCCGCGGATCGTCAGATCGGCGTCGGGGTGGAGGCTTGCAGCGAC
>JBPCTG010000034.1:0-12159 GCA_051006395.1 Candidatus Limnocylindrus sp. | reverse complement strand
ATCGACTTTGCGTCGAGCCATGCGGCTGGGTCAAAGTTCCGCACCTCACCGGCGACGACATACGGGGTGTACGGCGAGGGATCCCAGTGGGTGATGCGTCCGATGCCGCCGCGCCCCTCGGTGAGCGAGCCCCAGACGCTTCCGAGGTCGTTGCCGATCGGCGAGACGATCCCCATGCCGGTGATGACGACACGTCGCGTGTGGTCTGGCTTTCGCATTGCTTGCTCCTAGGCCGCCACGACCGCCGCGGCGGGGAGGTCATCGATGGAGAGAAGCTCTGCGCCTTCGGCGCTCGGGATGCGCTTCACTAGGCCGGTGAGCACACGGCCGGCGCCAACCTCGACGTAGCGCGTGGTGCCGACTGCAGCCATGGCGTTGACCGCGGCGATCCAATCGACGCCGCCGGTGAGATGGTTTGATAGTTCGTTGCGTAGCTCAGCGGCGGTGGTGATGAGCGACGCGTCGGCGTTTGCGAGCATGGGCGTCGTTGGGTCGTTCACTGTGATCGCGCTCAACTCTGCGCGCATCGCTTCAGCCGCCTCGATCATGAGCGGCGAGTGCGAGGCGATGCTCACCTGCAGCCGCACCGCGCGTTTCGCACCAGCCGCCGTTGCTGCGGCGACCGCACGCTCGATGGCATCGACCTCACCGGAGAGCACGATCTGCCCTGGCGAGTTCCGGTTCGCGAGCACGAGCACGCCGTGGGCGCGGCCCGCGTTGACGACGGAGTCTTCTGCGCTTTCGGGGAGGCCGAGGATCGCCGCCATGGCGCCGGGTCGCCCGCCACCGGATACCTGCATCAGTTCACCGCGTCGGCGCGAGAGACGCACCGCATCGGCGAGCGAGAGTGAGCCCGCTGCAACTGCGGCGGCGTACTGCCCGGCGGAGTGCCCAGCGATGCGCTCCGGAGCATCGAGCGTGGTGCCAGCAGCAACTGCTCGCTCGCGTGCCGCTGCGAGCAGGGCTATTGAGATTGCGAGGATCGCCGGCTGTGCCTGCTCCGTCCGCTCCAGCGCTTCGCCTGGCCCTTCGGCGATGAGGCGGCTCAACTTCTCGCCGAGCGCCTCGTCGGCCTCGGCCATCACCGCGCGTGCTGCGGGGGAGGCGGCGAGCACGGCGGCGCCCATGCCGACGCTCTGCGAGCCCTGCCCAGGGAAGATCCATGCGGTGATCGGGGACATGCGAGAGAGCGTAGCGGCGCCAGCGGTGGGTTGCGCTATTATGTGCGCACATGCATACAAATCGGGCACCACGCGGCAGGCGGATCCTCACCGATCTCGGCCGTGCGGCAGACGAGCTGCGCAATCGGCTCCCTGGACCGGGCGGCCTTTCGACGCCGCACGACGAGGTCGCCCGCCGCCGCCAGAGCCTCGGTGAGATCGGCGGGCGCATCGTCTCGATTCGCCGCCTGTGGCGCGAACTCGTGCTGAGCACCGCACGCCAGCTTGCACCGAGCGACCTCTCGCTGCCGCAGGTCGCCGCCCTTTACCTGCTCGCCGACGGCACGCCGCGCAACGTTGGCGAGATCGCACGCGAGCTTGGTCGTTCACATTCGGCAACAAGCCGCCTCGTCTCACACCTTGTTGCGCGCCGCTACGTGCGCGCCGGTGTGGGCGACGATCGTCGTCGGCGCATGCATCGGCTGGCCCCTGCGGGAGAGAACTTTCTCACCTCGATCGACCGTGGCCGCGCGCAACAGTTCGTTGGCGTGGTGCGCAGGCTCCCCGCTGCGGAGCGCGGACTTGTTGCCGCTGCGGTCGCTGCGCTTGCGACGCGCGATCCGCGGTAGCGTCGCGCGCTAGAGCGCGCTGGAGCGCGCTGGAACGAGTTACTTGGTGCCGGCGTAGCCGAGCACAACGTCGTAGAGCACCTCAACGCCCCAGGCGAGCGCCTCGAGCGAGACGCGCTCGTCGACGCCGTGGAAGCGCTCCATGAAGCGCTCCTTCGGATCGAGAAGGTAGGGCGAGAAGCCATACGTTGGAATTCCGGCTGGAACGGTGATCTTCGCGTCGGTCGCGTATGGCGCAACGGCGGGGATGATGATCGCCTCGGGGTCGCGCGCGCGGATCGCCGCGGCGCAGATACCGAGGATCTCGTGGTCCATGGGGTTGCTCACCGCCTCGCCCACGTCGATTGATTCGATGGTCACGAATGGCGCTAGGTCGGGGCCGATGCGCTCGAAGAGGGCGCGCTCGGCCGACTCGCGCGTGGCGCCGGGAAGGATGCGGCTATCGACCGTGAGCTTCGCAGCGCCAGGGAGCACGTTCTCGCGAATCCCCGATGCGATGATCGTGGGCGCGAAGGTGTCGCGAAGCACCGCGCGCAGGGCGCGGAGCAGCTCAGGGGCGCAGCCAGCCGCGGGTGCGGCGGCGTTCAGCGCCTTGGCATCATCGAAGGTGACCTCGCCGAGGAGCCCATCGAGACGCGTGAGCGCGGCGGCGGGGAGCGCCGCCTTGAGCGCGTCGACGAGGGCACGATTCTCGGGAACGAACTGCACTGGCCCCGGGACCGAGACGCGCTCGACCACGGCGGCGGCGCGCAGCAGGGCGTTGTCGGAGTCGGGCATCGAGGCGTGGCCCCAGCGCCCGCTGATCGAGAGGGCGAAGCGCGCAAAGCCCTTCTCGGCGACTTGCAGCGGATAGATGCGGCGACCCGCGGCGGTGATCGTCATGCCGCCCGCCTCGGTCAGCGCGACGGCAGCATCGAGCCATTCGGGGTGATCGCGCAACACGAGCGCGATGCCATCGAGGCCGCCCGCCTCTTCGTCGGCGGTGGCGGTGAGGATGATGTCACGCGCGAGCCCTGGAATCGGATCGACGGCGGGATTGAGTCCGGCGGCGCGTGCGCGCGCACACAGCAGGCGAATGACGCCGACCTGTACGGCGAGCGCCCCCTTCATGTCGACGGCGCCACGCCCCCACACGTAGCCCTCTTTGATTTCTCCGGCAAACGGATCAACGGTCCAGCCGTCTTGGTTTGCCGGAACAACGTCGAGGTGCGCAAAGAGGAGCAGCGCGCCGCGGGCAGCATCGCGCGGGTTCAACGTGGGATCTGCTGCGCTGTTCGCGCCACGCAGACGCACGCTCACGTTGCCGCGGCCAGGGATCGGTTCGTAGAAGTCGGGCTGCAACCCTTCGCGCTTCAGCAGCTCGATGAGCACCTTGGCTGGGCGCGTCTCGTTCCCCGGAGGGTTGACGCTCTCAGCGCGAATCAATGCGGCGAGTTGATCGGCCGCCTCACGCCCAACGGTGGCGAGTGCCGCGGCGTCTAGCGACGCAGAGGGGAGACCCTTCGGGAAGCGCTCGGCGGCGCCTGCGTTGAACTGCACGTTACTCATAGCGCATTACTCATCGTTTGGAGAGGATGACATCTAATATCGTGAAGAGGAGCGTCGTTCCCACCAGGCCGAAGACGATGAGCTTGACGATCCGCATCCCGCTCCGCTCTTCGGCTGCAGCCCGCTCGGCGTCGGGAGAGACGCTCCCTGGGATCTCAGGGGCGTCCAGGCCGCGCAAGCCACCGCGCGGATCTTTGGCGTTCGTCACTTCGCTCCGCGGCGGCCAAGCGCGTCGGCGAGGCGCGAGCCGGTGGTGATCGCGCCGTCGGAGGCGCTGCTCACGAGTGCCGCGTACTTGGCGAAGACACCGCCGCTGTAGCGGGGGGCAGGCGGCCTCCAGGCGGCACGGCGTGTGGCGAGCTCCGCCTCGGAGGCGTGCAGTCGTAGTTCGTGGGCGTCGACATCGATCTCGATCTCGTCACCCTCGTGCACGAGCCCGATCGCTCCGCCGAGTGCCGCCTCGGGGGCAATGTGGGCGACCATGAACCCGTGGGTTGCGCCGGAGAAGCGCCCATCGGTGATGAGGGCGACAGAATCGCCGAGCCCCTGACCAACGAGCGCTGCGGTCACGGCGAGCATCTCGCGCATTCCTGGGCCACCAACCGGCCCCTCGTAACGGATCACCACCACGTCGCCAGCGACGATCTTGTTCGCGCTGATCGCGGCGAAGGCGGCCTCTTCGGAGTCGAAGACGCGTGCTGGGCCGCGATGCTTGCGGCGATCGTGTCCGGCGAGCTTCACGATCGCGCCGTCGGGGGCGAGACTACCGCGCAGCACGGTGAGTCCGCCCGTCTTCTTGAGCGGTGCGTCGATCTTGAAGACGACGTCTTGACCTGGCTGCTCCACCGCCGACGCGGCGATCTCACCGATCGTGCGCCCGTCGACCGTTCGCTCGTCGACGTGCAGCAGTCCGCCCGACGCGAGCTCGCGCAACACGAGGGCGATCCCGCCGGCACGGTGCAGGTCGAGCGCCACGTAGCGGCCGCCAGGAACCAGGTTGCCGATCACGGGCGTCGACTCGCCGAGTCGCTCGAACGCCTCGATCTCGAGTGGCAGACCGAACTCACGGGCGATTGCGAGCAAATGGAGCACCGCATTCGTGGATCCCGCCGTCGCGCCAACGGCGCGGATCGCGTTCTCGAGTGCGTGCGGCGTAACCAGCGAGCGCGGGCGCACGTCGTCGCGCACGAGCTGCACGGCCATTTCGCCGGCACGTTCCGCCGCGGCGATCTTGGTCTCGTCGACGGCGGGGATGCCGTTGAGGCCGGCAGGGGAGAGGCCAAGCACCTCAAGCGCCATGCTCATCGTGTTCGCCGTGAACTGTCCGCCGCATGCGCCAGCGCCTGGGCAGGCGGCGTTCTCGAGCTCCCACAACTCCTGTGCGCTGATCTTTCCGGCGCGATAGGCGCCGACCGCCTCGAAGACGCTCTGCACCGTGACGTCGCGCCCCTTATAGGAGCCGGGGAGGATGGTGCCGTTGTAGAGCACGAGTCCGGGAAGGTTGAGGCGCCCGAGCGCCATCGCGGCGCCTGGGCTCGTCTTGTCGCAGCCGGTGAGGCAGACGAGGCCGTCGAAGCTATGGCCGATCGTCACGAGTTCAATCGAGTCGGCGATTACCTCGCGCGAGATCAGCGACGCCTTCATCCCCTCGGTGCCCATTGCGACGCCGTCGGAGACCGAGACGGTGCCGAACTCCATCGGCGTGCCGCCAGCGCGACGAATGCCGCGCTTCACCGCGTCGGCGAGGTCGCGCTGGTTGAAGTTGCACGGCATCGTCTCGATCCAGGTGGTCGCGACGCCGATGATCGGCTTGGCGAGATCTTCGTCGCCGAAGCCGATCGCCTTCAGCATCGCGCGCGCCGGCGCGCGATCTGGGCCGTCGGTCATCGCCGCCGAGTGGCGTTTCGCCGGGTCGCTCGGTCGGTCGTATGGGCTCTTCGCCGTTGGGTCGCTCATCGCTGCGCTCGCGCTACGACTGTTGGGCCGATGCGGCATCGCGCTCGTTTGAGTCGCGCGTGTCAATGCCGCGTGGACGCTTCGCCTCGTGCGCTTCGATGGCGGTGAGTTGCGTGCGCACGTAGTCGATCTCGTCGAGGCCCGCGAGAAGCATCTTCTGGGCGAATGGGTCGATCGGGAAGGCGATCGGCGCGCCGCCATCGAGCGTCAGCTCGGCGCGCGCTGGATCGACGGCGAGCGACACGTCGGGGTTGGTGCTCATGGCGGCAACGATGCGCGCGTGATCTGCCGGCGAAACGACGATCGGCAGGATCCCGTTCTTCAGCGCATTGGTTTTGAAGATGTCGGCGAAGCTCGTGGAGACGATCGCCTTGATGCCGCAGGCACCGAGCGCCCAGGGAGCATGCTCACGGCTCGACCCCGTGCCGAAGTTGTCGCCCGCGACCAAGATCGCGCGTCCGGTGTAGCGCGGGTCGTCGATGACGAATGGCGGATCCTTGCGGCGACCATCGGACTCGAAGCGCCAGTCGTGGAAGAGCGCCTCGGCGAGCCCCTCCTTGTTCGTCACCTTCAGGTAGCGCGCCGGCACGATCTGGTCGGTGTCGACGTTCTCTGCGGGGAGTGGGATTGCGGCGCTCTCGAAGCGCGCGACCTTTGGCGCCGTCATTCGGCGAGGCTTCGCGGGTCGGCGATCTTGCCGGCAAGCGCTGCGGCGACGGCGGTGAGCGGTGAGGCGAGGAAGGTGCGGCCGCCCTTCCCTTGGCGACCTTCGAAATTGCGATTCGAGGTGCTCACCGCGTATTCGCCGGGGGCGAGTTGGTCGCCATTCATGGCAATACACATGCTGCACCCAGCCTCGCGCCAATCGGCACCCGCCGCGCGGAAGATCTCGCCGAGCCCCTCGCGCTCGGCTTGTCGCTTCACGTCGGCGGAACCTGGCACGACCATCACGCGCACCCCTGGGGCAACAGTGCGCCCCTTGAGCGCGGCGGCGGCGAGTCGCAGGTCGCTGATGCGACCGTTCGTGCAGCTACCGATGAAGACGGTGTTGACAGGGCTGCCGAGGAGCGGCTGCCCCGCAGTGAGGCCCATGTATTCGAGGGCGCGCGCAAGGCCGCGTGCTGCGGCAGGGTCACCCTCGTTCGCAGGGTCGGGAATCACGCCGCTGATCGGCAGGCCCATTCCCGGATTCGTTCCGTAGGTGATCATCGGCTCGAGCGTGTTCGCGTCGATGACGATCTCCTTGTCGTACGTTGCGCCAGGGTCAGAGGGGAGGCGCCTCCAGCGATCGACCGCCTCGTCCCACGCTGCCCCCTTTGGCGCATGCGCGCGTCCCTTGAGGTAGGCGAAGGTCGTCTCATCGGGGGCGATCAACCCGGCGCGCGCGCCCCCCTCGATGCTCATATTGCAGATCGTCATGCGCTCCTCCATGGAGAGGGCGCGGATCGCCGATCCTGCGTACTCAAAGACGTGTCCGGTGCCGCCGCCCACACCAATGCGGGCGATAAGGGCGAGGATGATGTCCTTCGCCGATACGCCGGGGCGCAGGGTGCCATCGACGCGCACGAGGAAGGTCTTCGGCTTGCGCTGCAGCAGGCACTGCGTAGCGAGGACCATCTCGACCTCGCTCGTGCCGATGCCGAAGGCGAGCGCGCCGAACGCTCCGTGGGTTGCTGTATGCGAATCGCCGCAGACGATCGTTGCCCCCGGCTGGGTGAGGCCGAGCTCTGGCCCGATCACGTGGACGATCCCTTGATAGGGGGAGTCCCAGCCATGTACGGGGACGCCGAACTCGGCGCAATTCTTCTCGAGGGTGCGCACCTGCGCCGCCGCCATCTCATCCGCTATCGGCAGGTCGCGAGGTGTGGTGGGGATCGAGTGGTCGGCGGTGGCAACCGTCTTGTCGGGGCGACGCACCGTGAGGCCGCGGGAGCGTAGTCCACTGAATGCCTGTGGGCTCGTCACCTCATGGACGAGGTGCAGGTCAATGGCGAGGATGGCGGGCGCCCCCTCCTCTTGGCTCACCAGATGCTCGTCCCAGATCTTCTCGACGATCGTTTTCGCCATGCGGCGAGCGTACCAGAGGGGGGCGACGCCTCCCGCGCGCGGTGCCGAGCGTGCGATGATGTCGGCATGTCAGCGCCGCATGCGCCCAACGCGCTTCACGATGCCCTCGCGAGCGCCCGCCTCCTGCCGGCGATCCCGCCGCAACGCGAGGCTGAGGTGCGCGCCTGGGCTGACGCCTGCTTCGCAACGAACGTGCCTGCTCTCGAGCTGCTCCTACGCGGTGACGGGGCCGAGCAGGCCGCGCTCGCCGCGATCCGCAACCTCGCCCTCTCGCACCCGGCACTCATCGTTGGTGTCGGCTCTATTTACGACGCTGTCGCGGCGCGGCGGCTCATCGCTGCAGGGGCGCGATTCGTCGTCTCGCCGATCACCGATCCCGAGACGGGCGTCGCCTGTCGTGAGGCGGGAGTTGGCTGGCTCCCTGGCGCATTCACGCCGACGGAGATCGCGCTGGCGGAGCGCAGTGGCGCAACCTTCGTGAAGCTCTTCCCGGCGCTCGCTATCGACGCGCCGGCCTTCCTTCGCTCGGTCCTTGCCCCGAGTCCAGACTCCAAGATCGTGCCAACCAACGTGTCACTCGAGGAGATCCCGCCGCTCACCGCGGCTGGTGCCGTTGGCTTCGGCGTTGGAGCGCGACTCCTCGGCGGAGCCGCTGCCGATGACGTTGCCGCGATAACGGACCGACTGCGCGCGGCGCGGAGTGCGGCTGGCGCGTGAGGAGCGCCGATCTCATGGCACGCGCCGGGGCGAGTACAGAGCTGCGCGTTGTTGATGGGGCGCTCCCTTCGCGCGTCGACCTGATCGTTATTGGCGGCGGGATTGCTGGCGCAGCAACCGCTTTCTATGCCGCGCGTGCTGGACTTCAGGTACTCGTGGTGGAGCGGCGCGCGGAGATCGCCTCGCTCACCACCGCCGCGGCGACCGGAGCGTTTCGATTGCAACACGACAACGCCGAAGAGTTGGCGCTCGTGCGTGAGGGGGTCGACCTCTATCTCGACTTCGCAGCGCGCACCGGGCTCGATGGTTGGGACCTTGGGATTCGGCAGCAGGGCTATCTCTTCTGCGCGCGGAGTGAGGCGAGCGCCGCGCGCGCGCGCGAGCTTGTTGCGCTGCAACGCGGCTTTGGGCTCACCGACGTGGAGCTCATCGACGGCGATGAGGTACGACGTCGTTGGCCGATGCTCGCACCGTCGATTATTCAGGCGCGCTTTCGCGCAGGCGACGGATTCATCGATCAGATCGCGCTCGCGCGCGGCTATGCAACCGCCGCCTCAAACGCCGACCGTATCCCCGATGCGCTCCCTGGCGGCGGCGCGCAGTTTGCGCTCGGGGTCGAAGTGCGCGGGTTCGTGCGCGACGGGGCGGATGCCAGTGGCGCTGTGATCGGTGTCGAGACGAGCCGTGGCACGGTGCACGCCGCGAACACGTTGATCGCCGCTGGGCCGTGGAGCGGTGTCGTTGGCGCGATCGCCGGCATCAACGTGCCGATCGCTCCAACAATTCGCCAGAAGCTCGTCATCCCCGAACTGCCTGATATTGATCAGTCCACGCCGATGACGATCGACGACGAGACCGGTTCGCACTGGCGACCGGCGCTCGCCGGTTGCTACGCGCTGCGCACCGATCCGGCGACACCAGTCGGCGAACCGCTCCTTGAGGTGCCGACGGACGCCGCATACGCCACGGCGCTCCTCGACCCCGCATCACCGAGCGCGCTGGCGAACCTCGCGCCGTTCTGGGGCGAGGTGTGGCGCCGCGGGGTGCCGTCGTGGCACCTAATGGCGGGGCAGTACGAGTACACCCCCGACCATCGCCCGCTCCTTGGACCCACCGCGCTTGCTGGGCTGCACGTCAACACCGGCTACTCCGGGCACGGGGTGATGTGCTCTGCGGGGGGTGCCCGTCGCGCCGTCGACCTGCTCATCGGCCGCAGCGCCGTGGCCGACGAGCCGTTCCGCATGGATCGTCCGATCGTGAAGCGCGCCCACGATGTCCTCTAAGGGCTGACCGCCTGTTTGGGCCTGCGCAGACGAGGCGCTCACCCCTCGCCGCGGCGCATCGCCTCTGGTAGGCTGCACCTCTCATGACAACCGTTGGGGCGTTCCAGGGCACGATCGAAATCGCCGTCCTCGTACGCCACTTCGCGATTATCGAGGGGGTCGGCGACCTTCTCGGGTCGCTTATTCGGCCCCGGCGGGGCTGAGGAGACGAGCGGGCGGACGTAGAGACCGACCGAACGGAACCCAGAACCCCCGCCAATGAGGCGGGGGTTTCGTGTTCTCAGGTGAAAGGAGCGCGATGACGCAGATTGGGCACGTTCCAGGTGCGGGGACCGCCGCTGCGGCGGAGTCCGAGCGCGCGCGCAAGGAGATGCTCCGCGACGCGCGCATTGACTCGCGTGACGGAGCGCGACCGCGCATCGGTGCCGACGCACTCTGCGAGGCGCTGCTGCGCCAGGGGAGCGACGTGATCTGGGGTTACCCAGGCGGCGTGATCCTTCCGCTTTATGACGTGCTCGCCGATCATCCGAAGCTGCGACACATCCTCGTGCGCCACGAGCAGGGGGCGGCGCACGCCGCCGACGGCTACGCGCGCGCATCTGGTCGCGTTGGTGTCTGCCTCGGCACCTCCGGTCCCGGCGCCACCAACCTTGTCACCGGGATCGGCACCGCGATGCTCGATTCAGTGCCGATGGTCGTGATCACTGGGAATGTTCCCGGCGCACTCCTTGGCAAGGACGCCTTCCAAGAGATCGACATCACGGGCATCACCCTGCCGATGACGAAGCACAACTATTTGGTGCGCAGCGCCGATGAGATCCCCGCTGTGGTCGCTGAGGCGTTTCATATCGCGCGCAGCGGACGACCCGGCCCAGTGCACGTCGACATCACCAAGGACGCGCTCATGGGCCAAACGTCGGCGCCGCATCCGAGCGATGAGGAGGTGCTCGCGGGGCTTCCCGGGTACCGCCCGAAAGTGGAAGGACATCCACGTCAGCTCAAGAGCGTTGCTGAGGCGATCACCGCCGCAGAGCGCCCGATGCTCCTTGTTGGGCACGGGATTCTCATCTCGCACGCCGAAACCGAGTTGCTCGCGCTCGCGCGCAAGGCGCAGATCCCCGTCGCCTGGACGCTGCTCGGGATCGGCGCGATCGATGAGCGCGACCCCCTCGCTTACGGCTACATGGGGATGCACGGCTGGAAGCACGCGAACCGCGCGATCCAATCCGCCGACCTGATCCTCGCAGTGGGGATGCGCTTCGACGATCGCGTGACCGGAAACGTGCGCACCTTTGCGCCGAAGGCGCGCATCGTGCATGTCGACATCGATCCGGCCGAAATCGGCAAGAACGTCGTCGCCGATATTCCCGTTGTTGGCGACGCGAAGAGCGTGCTCGGCGCTCTCCTTCCGCTCATTGACACGGTCGATGCCTCGCGCCGTGCCGCGTTCTTTGCCGAACTCGCCACCTGGCGCGCCGAGAGCGTCGAGTCGCCGTGGCACGGCTCAGGCGGCTGGCGCGACGGGGTCCTCTCTGCCGACTTCGTGGTCGATCGGATCGCTGCAGGCTGCGACCACGACGCCAACCTCACCGCCGACGTTGGTCAGAACCAGATGTGGGTGGCGCGCTACGGCGGTTTCCGCCGCACCAATTCGCACCTCTCCTCGGGCGGGCTCGGCACGATGGGCTTTGCACTCCCCGCCGCGATGGGCGCCGCAGTCGCTGTTCCAGAGAAGCGCTCGTGGGCGATCGCCGGTGATGGCGGGTTTCAAATGACACTCCAAGAGCTGGCGACGATCGTGCAGGAGAAGATTCCAGTAAAGATCGCGCTGCTCGACAACAAGAAGCTCGGGATGATTCGACAGTGGCAGGAGATCGTCTACGCCGGCAACTATCACTCTGAGCAGTTGAACGGCCCCGATTACTTGAAACTCTGCGAGGCGTACGGCGTTCCCGCCTGGAAGGTCTCGAAGCCGGAAGAGGTCGATGCCGCAGTTGCCGCCGCAAACGCGGTCGATGGACCGGCGATGATCTGGTTCGAGATCGCCGAGCGACAGAATGTGTATCCGATGATGCCCGCCGGGAAAGGGCTCTCCGACCTCATCGACAAGTGGGGCGATGACGGCGAAGACGTGACCGACGGGGCGAGCGGTCCGCGTCGCGATCCGGCCGATCCCGCCGAAGGCTCCGGAAGCGGAGGGGTGGCACGATGACCCCGACCAGCCAGGCGCCGGCACGCAGCCTTCCAGGTTCGGGCGAAGCACGCCGCCACCTGATCGTGGCGATCGTGAACAACCGCCCTGGTGTGCTGAATCGCGTCGCCAGCCTCATGCGCGCGCGCAACTTCAACATCGAGTCGCTCGCCGTTTCGGCGACCGACGATCCGGGCACGTCGCGCATGACGCTCACGATCCTCGGCGACGAGGTGCACGTGGAGCAGGCGGCGAAGCAGCTCTACAAGCTCATCGACGTGTTGAAAGTCCAAGACGTGACCGACGAATCAATCGTGGAGCACGAGCTCGCCCTTATTAAGGTGCGCGCGACGAAGCGCACTCGACCCGAGATCGTCAGCCTTGCAGAGATGCATCGCGGTCGGATCGTCGACTTGGGCGATGACGCGGTCGTTGTCGAGGCGATCGGCGAACCTGGCGAGGTCGACCGGCTGGTCGAGCTCCTCCGGGAGTTTGGAATCAAGGAGCTGGTGCGAACCGGCTCCGTAGTCATGTCCCGCGGAAGCGGGTCCATAGAGGAGCAGGTGAAGCGATGAGCGTGAAGATGTTCTACAGCGCAGAGGCGCCGA